>JBBKXV010000309.1:0-1188 GCA_037969665.1 Candidatus Altimarinota bacterium | reverse complement strand
ATATCAACACCCTTACGCCCTTAGATGCTATGGGACTTCTTAGTGAATATATTCGTAGAAGTAAACATATTATCGACCCGTAGGTAGAGTATAGTGGAGAGGTTTAAGTGATATTTTTAATTTTTAGTGAAGACATCGTGACGAAATATATCTTTGTAATGGGAGGGGTCTGTTCATCTCTAGGAAAGGGGATAGCCTCTGCAACAATTGGGCTACTCGTAAAACGCATGGGCTATACCGTACTACCCATCAAAATAGACCCGTACCTCAATGTAGATCCTGGGACTATGAGTCCAGAGCGTCATGGTGAGGTCTTTGTCACCGAAGATGGTAGTGAGACTGACTTAGATCTTGGGCACTACGAACGTTTTCTTGATCAACCCTTATGCAAGGGATCCACACTTACCATGGGAAGAGTATATCAACAACTCTTACAAGGAGAGCGCGATGGTGTGTACCTTGGACGAGATATTCAAGTAGTCCCGCATGTGACCAATGTCATCAAGGAACACATCCGAAGAGAGTCCGCAGAGCACAAGGCAGATATCACCATCGTGGAGCTTGGTGGTACCATCGGAGATATTGAAGGACCCGCATGTACAGAAGCGATAAGACAAATGATCCAAGAGGAGGGAAGAGAACATGCTATTTCTATTGTATTAACGCTGTTGCCTTACCTAAAATCCTCAGGTGAGCTCAAAACAAAGCCAACTCAAGTAGCAATGAGAACACTTCAAGGCATGGGAATTGTTCCAGATATTGTCCTTGCACGCTCCGACTACCCCATGGGAGAGTCCCATATTGATAAAATTGCACTATTTTGTAATGTAGATAAAAAAGCAGTACTTCCTGCCTATACTCTCAGTAGCATATACTCAATACCAGAAGCATTTAAAAAACATGGAGTACACAATATCGTCTTAGAAAAATTGGGCTTAGAAAAAAAGGATACAGATATTACTGACTTTAAAAAGCTCTCTGACACAGTGACCAGTGATTCTTTGCCATCAGTCCATGTTGGTATGGTTATAAAGTACGGAGAGTTAGATGATGCCTATCTGAGTGTACATGAGGCGATAAAGTCCGCCGCATACTCCTTGGGAAAAAGACCAATTATCACCCATATCAATGCCGTGAAACTGGAGGAAGGGGTGGGGGAGGAGTGGGAAAAAATGAAAGCCCAAGATG
>JBBKXV010000308.1:0-7261 GCA_037969665.1 Candidatus Altimarinota bacterium | reverse complement strand
AGATTGTGCCCTTCACCAGGAATATAAGCAGTAACTTCTGTACCATTTGTAAGTCTTACCTTTGCAATCTTACGTAATGCAGAGTTAGGCTTCTTTGGAGTAGTTGTTGTTACCTTGAGACATACACCACGCATTTGTGGGCATCCCTTTCTCATCGTCTTATTCTTTGACTTCAAACTGTTGAATATGTGCTGCATAGCACGAGACTTTGATTTCTTTATCTTTGATTTTCTTGGCTTTCTAATGAGCTGTTGTACTGTAGGCACGGATCGTAGTAAAAGTAATAAATTGGGATAGACAATAATCAGGTGATACCTTATGGATTTCCTATTGTATTGTCAATACATTCTTCTTGTAAAAATTCTCTCCTGTTGGGATTGGCTTACCGATAATAACATTTTCTTTCAGACCATTAAGGTGATCCATCTGCTTTCTAATAGATGCTTCCACCAATACTCGAATAGTCTCCTGAAAGGATGCTGCAGAGAGCCAACTCTCTGTACTCATAGCCGCCTTTGTTAGACCGTAAAGCAATCTCTCATATAGTGCAGGCTTCTTTCCCTCTGATACAAGAGCTCTGTTGACTTCATCCACCTTAACAAGGTTGATAATTTCTTCTGGTAAGAACTCTGTATCACCTGGGTTGATAATACGTACTCTTGAGAAGATCTGTTTCACAATAACCTCGAGATGCTTATCATTAATAGATTGCCCCTGAGACATATAGATTGCCTGTACATCACTAATGATATACTCCTGAGTAGCCTTGATACCCTTAAGCTCCATGTTCTTTGCAAGGTCTAGATGTCCTTCAGTTAGCTTATCTCCTAGCTCCACCCTTGCACCATCTTTGACGACAAGAATATGTTTACTAGGAATCTTGTATGCTCGCTCAACAAAGTCTGTATGACGTATTTCGATAGTAAGTTCTGTAACCTTTTCAACGCGTCCACCAACTCTAGACTTGATCGTATTCTTATCAGCTGATGATCGTGCAATAATTTGTGCATCCTTTACAATTTCACCTACCTTTACTGCAGGTACAAAACTATGAAGGAAATACTCATCTAGGTCTAAGCTATCTGACTTAACCACCACTTCAGAGTGGTCTTTTCTTTGCTTGATGCTCACTACACCTGATGCTTCTGTAATATAAGCAGGAGTCTTTGGTGTTCGTGCCTCTAAGAGCTCTTCAACACGTCCAAGACCCATGGTAATATCCGCTCCTCCTGTGGATCCTCCAGCATGGAAGGTTCGCATGGTAAGCTGCGTACCTGGCTCACCAATACTTTGTGCCGCGAGTACACCAACTGCTGTACCAACATCGATTGGTGAATTTTTACTCATGTCATTTCCATAACATCTCTGACATACACCCTCGTCAGTAACACAACTTGTCACTGCTCTAATATGTACCTCTCCTACTTCCTTCCCCTTGAGGATGTCTATTTCTTCATCACCAATGGTGGTTCCCTTCTGTAATAACTGTTCTCCAGTAGCCTTATCCACTACATCACCTGCCAATATTCGACCAAAGATCTTTGTCTCTAGATCCTCATCAAACACCTGTGACTTCTTTTGCTTAATAATTCTATAATCTTCTGTACCACAGTCCTCTTGCTTGACTAGTACTGTCTGCACGGAGTCAACAAGTTTACGAGTAAGGTATCCAGAACTTGCAGTTTTCAAGGCTGTATCCGCCTTACCCTTTCGTCCACTATGGGCAGCAATAAAGAATTCTAGGATAGAAAACCCCTCAAGAAGATTTGAGCTAATAGGAAGCTCTAGGATTCTACCTGATGGACTCGCAACGGAACCCTTCATACCAGCAAGTTGAGTCAAATGCTCTACTCCACCTCTTGCTCCAGAGTCAATAATGTATGAGATATGATTATACTCGTCAAACATCTTTACCGTTGCCTCTGCTACTTCTTTTTTCACACCTAGCCATGCAGTCACCACATTATGGTAACGCTCACTATCTGTGATATATCCCTTCCAGTACATATTAATAATACGTCGTACCTTGTCTTCTGTAGCCAGAATAAGTCCTTCTTTCTCCTCTGGGACCTTCATATCATGGTAACCCATACTGATACCTGAAAGCGTAGCGTAATGAAACCCTACTGTCTTTAAGTAGTCACAAAGCTCAACTGTCTCATCCTCACCAAGTTCGTTAAATGCTCGCGCAACCAATTTCTCTATCTGTTTTTTTCCAAGCGTATCATTGATATAGCCAAGCTTCTTATTGAGTTCATTATTAAAGAGAATTTTTCCCACCGTAGTCTCAATAATTGCTCCATCAATCCGCACGTCGATACGCTGTTGTAGAGAAATTTTTTCTAGTGCATATGCTCGCAATGCCTCATCCTTGTCTACAAACACACTTTCTGATTTTTCTATTCTCTCATCTGCCTTTGTCACATAGTAACATCCAAGTAGCATATCTCTCGTAGGAGTAGTCACTGGACTTCCAGAGGAAGGTTTAAGTAGATTTCTATTGGAAGCTATGAGCGTCTTTGCCTCATGCTGTGCCTTTGCAGAAAGTGGTAAATGCACTGCCATCTGGTCTCCATCAAAGTCAGCATTAAATGCTGTACATACGAGCGGGTGAATTTGAATTGCCTTTCCGTCTATCAATACAGGCTGAAATGCCTGTATACCTAGTCTATGAAGCGTAGGAGCACGGTTGAGTAAAACATATCTATCACTCGTCACTTTCTCTAGAATATCCCATACTTCTCTTTTATTTGATGCAATAACTCGCTCTGCATTTTTTAAATTGTATGCTAGCCCTTGCTTCATAAGCTCTCCAATAACCATAGGTTTGAAGAGCTTAAGAGCCATTTCCTTTGGCAGTCCACACTGATGCAACTTGAGATTTGGACCAACGACAATCACAGAACGTCCAGAGTAATCTACACGCTTTCCAAGAAGGTTTTGTCTAAAACGTCCCTGCTTACCCTTGAGCATGTCTGAAAGAGAACGAAGTTTTCTTCTTTCGTTGACATTAAACGTTGTCTTACCCTGACGTGCGTCGGAGTTCAAAAGAGCATCTACTGCCTCCTGAAGCATTCGCTTTTCATTTCTACAGATAACCTCTGGAGCATTGATTTCAATAAGTCTCTTGAGACGGTTATTTCTATTGATAACTCTTCTATATAGGTCATTGAGGTCAGATGCAGCAAATCGTCCACCATCAAGCTGTACCATTGGTCTTAGATCGGGTGGTATGACAGGTAGTACAGTTAGTACTATCCACTCTGGCTTAATCCCACTTTGCTTAAAATTTGAAGCAAGTTTGAGTCTCTTTACGATCTTCTTTTGCTTTTGCCCAGAAGTCTTTTTGAGATCCTCCTTTCTTTCTGCAATAAACTTATCTAAGTCAATTTTTTCAATGATTTCACGAATACCCTCTGCTCCAATACCTACTTTAAAGACGTGTCCAAATTTCATAGCAAGACTTCGGTACTCTATCTCAGACAATACATGCCCAATACGCAACACTGATAAGTCATCACGAGAAACAGTAAAGTTTTCCTTGAGATCATCAACTTGTTGTACATAATCTGAATCAAGTGCCTCTAATTGTTTTTTAAGATCCTTTGGCTTTTCTGCCTTAAGAGCTGTAGTTTTTGCTTGATGCTCTTCCTTGAGCTCTGCACTCAGAGACTTGTTTTCCTCTTCTAGATCAACCAACGCCTTTACTCTAGCATCCTCAGAAAGGTCTGTCACAATATATGCAGCAAAGTATACTACCTGCTCAATCTGCTTTACAGGAAGGTCTAAGAGTAACCCAATTCTACTTGGAGTAGATCTCAAGTACCAAATATGCGTAACAGGGACAGCGAGCTTAATATGAGCCATTCTCTCTCTTCGAACAATGTTTCGAGTGACCTCAACACCACATTTTTCACAGACTACACCTTCGTATCGCACTCTCTTATATTTTCCACAGTAACACTGCCAGTTTTTAGTTGGTCCGAATATTTTTTCACAAAATAACCCTCCTCTTTCTGGCTTTTGTGTCCTATAGTTGATGGTTTCTGGTTTTACCACCTCTCCATATGACCATGAGTAGATATCCTCTGGAGATGCTACTGATACGGATATTGCTTCAAAGTCCTTGACCTTTGTATTCTTAGTTACCTGAGGCATAATAGTTGTCTTTACTGTTGTAAAAGAAAGTGTTTGTTGTAGTACTTTAGACTATGCAGCTTCTTGAGCTGCCTCCTCTCCTCCCTCTGCTTCGAGGTCGTCTGACCCGTCCTCTACTAGTGCTAATTCAGCCTCTTCACTCTTACCCTTCTTTGGCTTAGCATTGTCATCATCATCTTCACTCACAGGCTCATCGAGAGGACTGAGACCATTGAGCTCTCTCAGCTCATTTGGACTCCAGAGGTCCACACGTAGACAGAGACTCTGTAGCTCTTTGATCAATACCTTAAAGGAAGCTGGGACATTTGGATTTTTAATTGTTTCACCCTTCACAATGGATTCATATGCCTTTGCTCTACCCAATACGTCATCTGACTTAATAGTAAGCATTTCCTGTAGCGTATATGCTGCTCCGTAGGCCTCGAGTGCCCACACCTCCATTTCTCCAAAACGCTGTCCGCCATGTTGTGCCTTACCTCCAAGTGGCTGTTGCGTCACTAGAGAGTATGGACCCACACTTCGTGCATGTATCTTATCCTCAACCAAGTGATGCAGTTTCACCATGTAGGTATACCCCACAACCGTTCTCTCCTTAAATGCTTCACCAGTATGACCATCAAAGAGCTGTACCTTACCATCTTTTGGAATGCCCGTAGCATCTAAAAAGGTTTCAATCTGACTGTTTGTTACACCATCTAGTACAGGGGAAGCAATAGTAATACCAAGCTTTTTAGCCGCCCATCCTAAATGCGTCTCGAGCAACTGTCCAATATTCATACGAGAGAGTACTCCAATCGGGGACAAAATAATATCCACTGGAGTTCCATCTTCTAAGTATGGCATATTTTCCACAGGAACAATATTTGCAATAACACCCTTATTTCCATGTCGTCCTGCCATCTTATCTCCTACTTCTATCTTTCTAGTCTGTGCTACAAAGATTTTGATTTGTCTCAGTACTCCAGTCGGTAAATCATCCCCTGATTCTCTCGTGAGAACATGGACACCTACCACCTTACCTCCCTCTCCTCCAGGAAGACGAAGTGATGTATCTTTTACATCCTTTGCCTTTTCTCCAAAGATAGCCTGCAGCAACCTTTCCTCTGCTGTGACCTCTGTCTCTCCCTTTGGAGTAATCTTACCAACAAGGATTGCTCCTTCTTTTACTGTTGCCCCTACTCTGATTATCCCATCCTCATCAAGATCAGCAAGTTTTGCCTCTCCAACATTGGGAATATCTCGAGTAATAATCTCAGGCCCAAGCTTGGTATCGTGCACATCCACTGAAAAGTCATCAATGTGCATTGAGCTAAACATATCCTCTTCAAATACTCTCTTGGAAACGATAATCGCATCCTCATAGTTGTAACCAAACCATGGCATATAGGCCACAAGTAGGTTTTTACCTAGCGCCAACTCACCATTGTCAATACTCGCACCATCAATGAGTATCTCTCCCTTTTCTAGTTTTTGTCCCTTAACCACCTTACACACTTGATGCAACACGGTAGACTGGTTGGTTCTCGTAAAGGTATCTACCTTATATGTCTTCTTTTTACCACTCTTGTACATCACTGTTACTTGATCTCCATCAGCGGACATTACCTCACCAGCGTCCTCTGCCTCTACTACATATCCTGAATTTCGTCCAATCACAGACTCCATACCTGTACCAATCAATGGAGCCTCAGCCCGAAGTGGTGGCACAACCTGTCTCTGCATTATCGTACCCATAGATGCTCGCGTGGAGTCATCATGCTCTACGAAAGGAATCAAGGCTGTCGTCACAGAAACAATCTGCAATGGAGCGACATCAATATGAGTAATATCATTTCTATGAATCAAGTTTGGCTCTGTATTATTACGAGCAGAAACTCGATCCTTGAGAATATTTCCATATTCATCCATAGCAGTACCTGCCTGTGCAATAAAGAGGTGCTCCTCCTCATCTGCATCTACGTACACCACCTCCTCTGCAAGATATGCTCGCACTGGAATTTCTTTTTCTTTATACTTTTCTTTAAGCGTCTTTGCATTTGCTGCCGTAATAGCTGCATCTTTCTTTACTATTACTGTCTTTCCCACTACTAGGTCTTGTCCTGCCGTTCTATTCACAGCAGAAGTACCATCATTTATAGCACTTTGCGCCACAACACGATATGGAGTCTCTATAAAACCATACTTGTTCACCTTTGCATATGTAGCCAAATGGACTACAAGTCCAATATTCGGACCTTCAGGAGTAGCAATTGGACAGATACGCCCATAATGTGAAGTATGTACGTCACGTACTTCAAAACTAGCTCGCTCTCTAGATAATCCTCCCTGACCCATCGCAGATATACGTCTCTTATGCTCTAACTCCGCCAAAGGATTTGTCTGATCCATAAACTGTGACAACTGTGAGCTCGTAAAGAACTCCTTGAGTGACGCAGTAAGTGGTCTTGCATTGATCAGCTGAGTTGGAGTAACTGTCTCTAAGTCCATGACAGAAAGACGATCTCTCACAATTCGCTCTGTACGAAGCAGTCCAATTCTAAACTTATTTTGGATCAACTCTCCAACAGATCGTATTCTTCTATTTGCAAGATGATCAATATCATCTGGAGCATGATCACCATTGTGAAGAGCAATAAGATGTCGCACTACTCTCACAAAGTCCTCCTTGAGTAAAATCTTATGCTCCTTATCAAAAGGAAGATCTACTCCAAATTTCTTATTAATCTTATAACGTGCTACGTCACCTAGGTCATATTTTTTAGGATCAAAAAACATAGACTCAATAAGTGCCTTTGCATTTTCAGCAGTAGCTAAGTCTCCTGGACGAATTCTCTTATAGATAAGCTGACATGCCTCAGCTGGCGTAGTAGCTGTATCTTTTTCCATAGTAATAGCCAACAGATCCTCACCCTCTACCTTCATATCCTTAAAGAGGTCAGTAATCTTTTTATCTGTATCGTATCCAAAGGCACGAAGTAATGCCGTTACTGGAATCTTTCTTTTTCGATCAATCTTTACATTGATCACACCCTTTTTATCTACCTCCATTTCCAACCATGAACCTCTTCGTGGAATAATTTTTCCTACAAAACGACCTGCCACT
>JBBKXV010000307.1:0-2163 GCA_037969665.1 Candidatus Altimarinota bacterium | reverse complement strand
CTAGGGTATGGCCTCTCTATCAAAGAAGCGAAGGAGTTTATTGACGAGCATATCAATCAATCACCAGAGATACAAGGACTCACTATTGACCTTTCAGCCTACCATAGCAGTTTAGATAGCATCAATACTTCGCATACTATTAGTGATGATCTCCTACGGTTTACATTTCCCTCTACGTATACCATTAGCAACTATATACGTAACAGATCAGTGACCTTAGAGCCCATCTCACAGAGTAATATTGCCCTTAGTACTCTTACTATAGATCTCAAGCAAACACCACTACTCGAGACAGAAAAAGAGTATCTGGATTATCTGAGAGAACAAGGCAGCTTTAGTAGCGACTACGAACAGCTAGCACAAAAACAGCTTGGAGGAATAACAATGTTTACCCCCATAGTGCGAGGTGACGTCACTGCAGGTGAAACAAACTACTCAACAAAATACTTTGCCCAGCTATCTCCACGACTGTCCATATATATTACTGTCATAGCACCACTGTATGATGAGGTAAATAACACACGAATACAACAAGAGGTCGCGACTGTCTTATCAAAGCTCAGCATCACTCCAAATATTGATCTACTAACCAAATCATTTACCTTTCGTCTCAAGCGGCCCAATATCTCAATCATAGCCAATGAAAAGAGCTCGATGGATGAGTACTCTGGTACTTTCACACAACAACTCTCAGTCGACAAGAGTTGGGCTGTATTCTCCGTTACTCCACTAAATATATACAGTGGTAAGGGAAAGACCGTGGATGAAATTATCTCATCCGAAACTCTCGATGTTGATAAAAACTACCTACAGCGGATAAGTTTTCATGGGTCAGAGGGATATATTTCCTGTCAAGCAGTCTCTAGTGGGGCAATTCCAAACTATCCATCATCTTATGAATCATACTTTTATGGCTCACATTATTATGATAATTTCTACCCTGGGGAACGTACGCGACAATGTACACTACGATTACTATCTGGAATTTCTGATACTCTAGGTGGCACCTATGCTCTCACCATTGCCACTACTGCTCCAACAAACGATATTCAAGCAGCTTTAGAGGAGACGTATGCATTTATGAACCAATACATCACGCTTCCTGTGACAGGAGCGACTACACTACTCAACCCCTATGAGGAACAGATCGCCCTAGACTTTACTGATATTGAAGACCAATCCGATGAGTATAGAGCGGTACTTCGTAGTCTCGTCCGATATGGCATTTTATCCAATGGTCAACTATTTACTCCGTATAGACCAACTACTTGGAAAGAGTATATCGCACTGTACTCACGTACTATCTACGGTGTTTCTCCAGAAAGCGTAGGATGTAGCAAAGGAAATCTCGACTGTTACTATTCCCGTGCTCACTTTGCCACTCCACTAGGGCGGATGTCCTTGCAGCAAGTGATCAAAAGTCTTGATGTTGATATGAACTCCTATGCCCCTGCAAGTCTGCAGGTTTTAGATTACTTTGATCTCTTGTTTCGAGCTACACTCATGCAAGTGAGCATCGGAGACAACACTGAGAGAGACTTAAACCTATTCCGATCTAATCCTGATCTACCAAGGTTTACAGCAGCCAAGGAAGCACTGAGTGAGCTTGGTGACTTTTTGCATGGTGATGTGGTAGTGACGGCTGGCCAAGTAGGTCTATGGTCACGTTTTTCTAGCATAAAGCAAGTCATGTTCTCTCCCCTCAAGGGTGTCTACTCTTCTGAATATTACAGCACTTCGCCTGCTCAATTTCGGCCAACCTCTGCCCTCACCATTGGTCAATATGCAGTTGACGCTACTCGTGACTATGATAAAAGATATGGAGCAGCCTACAAAGCTCTACTCGCCTGTACCAAGGATATACCAAAGATAGGGGGATGTATTGAGACATACACCCTTGCACTAGCAAGATTTATCGCGGAGGATCAATCTGAGTACCTCACCTATCCAGTGCTCACGAGAGCCGATGCTTACGATAGCATCGTTCAACTAGTAAACTTTGCTAAGCTAGACCCTGACCTTGCATCAAAGTACAATCTCACTGTTACGGAAACAGAGTAAATAACCTATTATATAATACATACTTTTATGTTACGCTTCACGAGCATCATTCTAAACTTTTGCTGCCTGCATAAACAGAAACAACTGTCCTCAAAGTATACC
>JBBKXV010000306.1:0-2816 GCA_037969665.1 Candidatus Altimarinota bacterium | reverse complement strand
CAACTAAAGCCGATATAATCTACAATTACTTTATTGCCACCCTGGAATATTTCATTTGTTTTCACTAGAATCAGCTCATGTGCCTTCTTCAACTTTTCTTGATTTTCTTTATTCCACTGACCTCCATTAGGAAAAATTTCTGTGTCTGCATTATCTCCATCCAACCAGATATATCCCAAATCTTTGGAAATTTTGTCCGCAATTGTACTTTTACCAACACCGCCAGGTCCTAATAATAGAATAATATTTGGCAGTTGCTTCATATCACTATAATCCATAAATATTTTCTGCCATGTTATTGGTGGTGGGTGTGGGAGGACTTGAACCTCCGACCTCGACATTATCAGTGTCGCGCTCTAACCACCTGAGCTACACACCCACATTTTGAATACGGTGCTAAATATAGCAATCTCAAGAAAAATCGCAAGAAAAAATACTACTTCATCCTCCATTTGACGAAATACTTCACCAAATCAGAGAGATGAATCCATGCTGTTTTCTTAAACAATGACTGCCAAAAACCATTTCCACTCAAACGCTGATCGCCATGTTGGATCTGCACCTCTGGAAAATACACGTTTCTATGCCCTGCCACGATAAACTTTCGACAAATATCCATATCTCCCACAAAAAGAAAATACCGCTCATCAAACCCTCCCACCTCTTCAAAGTGCGACTTTCTCATCATGGTCCCTCCCGTAATTGCCCACTCAATATCTTGAATTTTGCTTACATCTATACCCCACATCAAAAAGCGAGTCATACGCTTTTTAAACCAACTAAACTTATGCAACGGCTTGAGCCGTTTGATGATAAAGTCCAGTGGCCGCATAAAACGTCGGAATGAATCATCTTGTATGCTCCCATCAGGATTGCGCAATTGAGGCGCAAGTGCAGCAATATCAGGATGTTTGTCCATATAGTCCATCATCTTATCAAGGTCCCCCGCTCCGAGTCTAATATCTGGATTGTGAAAGTAAAGATACTCCCCCTCTGACCTCTCCACTACTCTATTTTGAGGAAAATGATAACCAAAATTTTTCTTCATATCAACTACCTCCACCTTCTTACCCCATTTTTTTGTAAAAAACTCTACGGAATCATCTACAGATCCATTATCTATAAGAAACACCTCAAAGGAATCCTGAGGAGGAAGTGCATACAGCGTTTCTAAGGCCTGATCATAGTTATTTTTTGTGGAGTACCCTGGGATACTAATATTTACACACAATACAGATAGTCGTTTCATTATTTTTTATATATACCCCTAGTAGGCAAAAGTAACACCAACAATATACCTATAGTTTTTACCACACGTTGCTTATAAAAGCCATATTTGAAAAAGGCAACAACACGCCCCATCAGGGGCAACTCCAATAATTGTGAAAAGGCTAACACTACCGCCCTATCCTCCTCGGACAAGAGTTGGTGGTATTGCCGGTAGTATGCCTTTGCTTGTACTACACGCTCTTGGAGCTTTGCCACGCGCGTCTTACGTTGTAGTGTCATCTGGATAGCAATCACCGCCTTACGTAGAAAACTCTCCTTTCCTATGGCACCTATCACATTGATCTCATGTTGTCGATACCCCATAGTTGGCTGTGCCACAATACCTATGACACCAAAGGATGCTGCAACTAGGGAATACCAAGAGTCATGCATCACAGCCTCTCCTGGGATAGGACGCGCATGCATGAGCAAGACGCTGTTGATCATCATTGTACATCCTGTCACGGTATTATCCATCAATAACCGTGCTACGGTATTTTTTAAAGGGTCAAAACCATTGTATACCCAAAATGAAGGAGCAAAAGCTTTCCCAGCCTCACTCACCAACTCCAGATCAGTATGTACCAATAAGGGCACCTCTGTGCCATATTTTTTTTCTAACTCCTTCATCTTTTCCAAGGACTTTTTGACCTTGTCTACATGCCAAATATCATCTTGATCACAACACATGATATAGTCATACGATAGCGTGGCTGCATGCTCTAGTAACACACTAAAGTTCTGTTTAGGGCCACCACCTCCCAGCACTTCCCTCAACATGGAGATCTGAGGATATTTTTTTTCATACTCCTCAACAATGCGTACGGTTGCATCCCGAGAGCCATCATCACGGATAAGAATATCCACAGGAATACTCTGCGCAATCAAGGTATCCAACTGCTCACTGATATATGCAGCCCCTTGGTATGCCGCGAGCACTATAAGTATGTTCATACTGTCTTTGGCATAGATAAAGGCGCACCCCCCATAATATGTACATGGAGGTGAAATACTTCTTGCCCTCCCTGTTCACCTGTATTGATCACGGCTTTATATCCTTCTAATCCCAATTGCTCTGTGGCAATACTATTTCCAATGTGAAACATATGACCCAACAACTCAGCATCTTCCACTTCAAAGGTTAATAGTGAGGAAATATGCTTTTTAGGAATAACTAGAATATGCACCGGGGCCTCTGGGTAGAGATTGTGAAACACATACAATCTCTCATCCTCATATATCTTTGCTGAGGGCATCGTACCCACAATGATCTGACAAAAAATACATTCCATTACTTCTTTTCTATACGCAATACCTCTACATCTCCCAAGGGGAAAAACTCTCCTCTTCCCTCATCAGCAAAGGCGACTTTGACCATCTGGTCTAAAATGCTCCTTCCTACCACTCGCCCCTTGGCACCTGTAGATATGATCTTTACCCTAGTTTCATTTCTGGGAAGCGTTTTCACCAAATGCTCATAGGTTTCCACCTCATAGTTGAGACAACACTTGAGTTTTCCACAAAGCCCCGTGAGCTTATCTCTATCT
>JBBKXV010000305.1:0-4517 GCA_037969665.1 Candidatus Altimarinota bacterium | reverse complement strand
CATCACACTTTGGGCATTTCATATTACTCTTCTAATCGATGTATAACACCACCAAGTCCTCTTACTTTATTTTCTAGGTCTTCGTATCCTCTATCAATATATTTAACACTTGATATCTCGGTCTTCCCTTCAGCTGCCAATCCCGCTAGAACCATGGCTGTACCTGCTCTCAAATCCCAACTTGCTACGGGATTACCTTTGAGGACAGTAGGCCCTACAATGAGCGCTTCGTGTTTGTTGAGAATTTCACACCTTGCTCCCATCTTTTCTAACTCAATAACGTAGTTGAGTCGCGCTTCATAGATGGTTTCAAACACTCTATTAAAGCCTTCAGTTTGTGTAAGTAGTACTGCCATCGGAGCTAACAAGTCTGTTGGAAAGTCAGGATACACTCCCGTTCTTACCGTCCTTTCTAGAGCATGTAATTGCTTAGTTGGATGAATCTTGATCCAAGTATCTCCCAATTCATACTTTGCGCCCATTTGATTGAGAAAATCCCACAACATATCAAGATGCCCAGGCTCAGTATTAGTAATAGTAATACTACCTTTGGTTACAAGCCCCGCTATGACAAATGTACCTGTTTCAATATAGTCTGGAGTAACACTGTAAGTTGTACCTCCAAGCTTTTCTACACCTACTATGGTCAGTATTGGAGTACCAATACCAGTGATCTTTGCTCCCATACTATTGAGAAAGTGACAAAGATCCTGCACATGAGGTTCCATAGCTGCTAGTCGTATTTCAGTAGTTCCCTTTGCAATTACTGCAGCAGTCACTGCAATTTCAGTACCCGTGACACTCATTGCCTGTACATACAACTGCGCTCCGGAAAACCCACTACTTGTCAGGTGAATCATATCATCTGCCCGGACTACAGTAGCTCCTAAAGACTCTAGTGAATGTAGATGCGCATTAATAGGCCGTTTCCCTATGTCACACCCTCCTGGGAATGGTATCTTTGCCTCTCCCATCCTTGTTAGGAGTGTTGGCAAAAACATAATACTCGTACGAAGCAGCTTTGCATGACCCTCCTCGACCTCAAAGTTGCGTAGACCTTTTCCAGAAATATGTAATGTTCCATCCTTGAGGTGCGCACTTGCCCCTAGACTCACTGCGATCTCAATCATAAGACGAACATCCGCAATATTAGGCATATTACTAATAGTACACTCTTCATCTGTGAGTAATGCAGCTGCAATGATAGGTAACGCAGCATTTTTGGAGCCACTAATGGAAACCTCTCCAGACAAGGCATGACCTCCTTCTACTATAAATTTTGCCATAAAAACATGTTATGAGACATTGTGATTCTAGAGTACGCACTCTCCTCACCATGGCAAGATAAAAAAAAATTGACGAAAAAAACATTCACAGGGTATACTACTTGGAAGGGTAAGATTGTCGTTGTCCTCTTGTCACATGTGCACTCTTGCAATTATACCGCAGAGGCCGTGATAGGCGCGATGCTTACCCTTTACTACATTTTTCCAGTAAAAAAACCAACAATACGCTGAAAAAAGTCGTTATGCTTCTTTTGAATACCTTTGAGATAAGGCTCAAATACGATAACAATGACAGGAATTGCTATAAAAACAAGACACCCCAGTAAAACAAAAATAAGGTCTCTTGATTGTATATCAATGTTGATATAGCGAAACACAATCGCTGCAATCAGTGACACCATAAGTCCTGAGACAACGCCGTAGATAAAAATTCCAGACAAGACATTTACATCTTGTAGGTCTTCATCGTCAACCTTGTCACAATTGGATATATGCGTCAGAAGATCTGATGAGACGACCACATAAGATTCTACCTCGGTACTTGATGTCTTCAACTTTTCCAAGAGAGGCTCGAGGTCATGAGTCAATACCAGTCTAACAAAGTTATTGAATCCTACAGAGACCTTATCTGATATTGAGGCAAACTGTACATTTGACCTGTCTAAAATATTTTGAAGTAACTCTAGTCGATCTTCATCAACCGTCTTGTCCTGCAACAATGACCTAAAAGCATCTTTTACGTCTTTTTTCTTAGACTGGCGATCTTCTCCTTCAAATTGTAGGTTTATTTTTTGTGACACGTGTACTTCTATAATAAGTAATGGGAAACTGTATATGCATACTACCCTGCTCTTTCAAAACACAAACTAATTGCCATTGACAATCAAGTCAATATATCAGATTTGCTATGGAGCATTTTTTATATACAATACCTCCTGTTATGCAACTCATTAACAATGAATTACGATGCGAAGTACACTTTTTAAGGATCTCCTTTCTCAATATATCTCGGGGAAACTTGTCCCCGACAATGCGGTATTTACTTGCCCTATTGCAGCACCCAATGATCATGACATTACTGATATTCAAGCGTTAACACCTCAAGGAAAACAAGATGCTCTTGCTGCAGGACAAGCCGCTCTTACTCGTGGAGAAGTGGGCGCAATCATTGCCACTGGAGGAATGGCTACCAGGTTTCACTATGAGCAACCAAAGGCGCTCTTTCCCATCTTAGGTGAGGAGACATTTCTATCTTTGAAAATAAAAGACTATAAACAACATGGGATACCCGTATTTCTCATGGTGAGTTTTGCTACGGAGCAGATGATACGTGAGTATTTAGAAGAGCAACGTTGGTTTGACTATGCTGACCATATTACCCTCTTTTCACAGTTTTCCTTTCCAAGAATCACAAAGGAGGGGGTGCCCTGCGCTGATGAGGCTGCATCAGGTCACGGCGATGTCTTCGAAGCATTTATGCAGGATGGGCTCCTTGATAATTTTATCACTCAGGGTGGAAAGTATCTCCTTTTTTCCAATATTGACAATCTTGGTTCTGTAATAAAAACAGGTGGAGAAGTTATCCTCGGTTTGCATATTATTGGAGGAAAAGAAATGACAATAGAGGTAGCACGTAAAAATCCTGGAGATAAAGGGGGTGCCCCTGCTCTTGTCAATGGCCAGCTGCAGCTAGTAGAGGGGTTTCTATTTCCAAAGGAGTTTGATCAAGATAGTATTACTGTCTTTAATACGGCAACATACATCTTTAATGCCGCATCCATGCAGATGGGTAAAGTCTTGCCATGGTATGCAGTAGCCAAAGAAAGAGACGGAGAAGAGGTGATCCAGTTTGAACGACTAGCAGGAGATATTTCTGGGCTTATTTCCAACCAAGCTATCTTAGTCAACCGCGAACAGCGATTTTTTCCAATCAAGAAACAAGAGGATGTCAAAACCATCATGCCAAAGCTTGAAAAACTCTTTCAGAGTACACTCTAGCTCTATACGATAAAATACCTCATCTCTCTTGACTTACCCCTCGAGCTCACTATACTTACCCCCGTTATGTACACCATTAATTAGAGATATATGCCAATCCTACAGTCACCAAAAAAGAACCTACGAAAATCACAGAAAAATGAAATTCGAAATAAAAGATTTAAGGGTCAAATGAAGGAAATGATCAAGTCAGTAAAGGATGCTATGTTAGGTGAAAAGAAAGCTGATGCTGCAAAGCTACTACCAAAAGCTTTTTCACTTATCGACCGAGCATCAAAGAAAAATCTTATGCATAAAAATACGGCAGCTAGAAGAAAGAGTAGCCTAGCTAAGCTAGTAGGATAACAATAGGATCCAAAAAATATACTAGAAAAGGACATGAGTGCATCTCTGTCCTTTTCTTTTTGGTTTGGTATACTGAGATATCATATATTTTACTACTTCTATGAATACATCTACGCTACTGTGCTTCTCCCTTTCTAGTGTGCTGCTTCTTTCTTCTTGTTCCTTTTCAACCATGACTACAGAAGTAACAGAGAGTCTTCCTCCTAGCGGCATCGTTCCCTCAAACACAAATGCACATACAATACAAACATCTATTGCTACCTCGCCAGAGAGCATTACAAGCACCAAGAGTGGAATAGACCCCATCACCGCAATCCGAGCAAAAGTGACCACCATCGTAGAGCAAGCTCCACAGTATATTGTCAAAGAAAAAGAGCTTATGGGCGAATCAACTGAAGGTGGCGTCATTAAGGGATTTTACAGCGGAAGTGAGCTTAAGAAAGTCACAGCTATTCTCTATGGAGAAATGGGCAAACGTATCTATGAGTATTACTACGATGATGGCGTACTCATCTTTGCCTACGATGAAACCCAACAATATGATGGGCATATCTTTGAACTAGCACCTGGTGAGGCGCCTACAGTAGCATCAAAGATTGGTCAGCGGTTTTATTTTGATGGTGGTGAGATGGTTCAGTGGATCAATGGTGATGCAGAGATTATTACTGACACTACTCATAGAGACTATGCTAGCTGGGCTCTCGCCGTGAAGGAGCTTGATGCAAGATGGAGAGAAGCACTTCAGTAGAAGTACTTCTCATATCCACATTTAGTCAATACTGAGTTGTTTCTCAAGCCTCTTTACCGCTCCTGTACTATCTGTGATAGTTAGTACTACCACGTAGGTACCCGCTACTGAGTAGGTATGTGACGTCTTACTTCCCGTCC
>JBBKXV010000304.1:0-1115 GCA_037969665.1 Candidatus Altimarinota bacterium | reverse complement strand
TGCAAAATAGCGTCTTTGGTAATTTCATGAAAGACAATGCGTTTTACTTTTTTTGGATCCATTTCAAATAATTCTGCAAGATGCCAAGAAATAGCCTCTCCCTCTCTGTCCTCATCAGTTGCAAATATCACTTCATCTGCCCGAGCAGCCATGCTTTTGAGTTCTTTGACTTTCTTTGCTTTGTCTTCGCTCACGGTATAGGTAGGTTCGTACGTTCCACCTTCGGTGTCAATTCCCATGGTACTTTTTGGGAGATCTCTCACGTGACCAAAAGAAGACGTCACGGTATATGATGTCCCCAAAAATTTACTAATTGTTTTTGCCTTGGTAGGCGACTCTACGATAACAAGTGTTTTTGACATAAAAAAATTTAAGACAGTACGCCCAGCATAATAAAGTTTGCTGGTTGTGTCAAATAGGGGGTGGTAAATTATATCGAAATATACATCATATTTCCTGTATGACGGAGGAGGCCTCGCATTTCCATGATAGTAATAATACTCATAATATTTTCACCCGAGGGATTGGGTGTTTGCAATATTATCTCATCTATATGACGAGCTTCTGTTTGGAGTAGTTGATAGATGGATTGCTCTAGTGGAGTTGTGGGAGTGCCTCGTTGTCGTACTTCGCCACCTTGTGGAACATCTAGCAATGTAAGTATGTCTGCTGCTGATGTGATACTATGCGCCCCTTGTTTGATGAGTGTGTTTGGTCCAATCCCATGGGGCGTATTGATAGGATGGGGGACACTACAGACGTCTCTGCCTATATCGAGGGCACACTGCGCTGTGATGAGCGATCCACTTTTTTCTCCTGCCTCAACAATGAGTGTTGCTTTACTTAGTGCTGCTATGATCCTGTTTCTTTCTGGAAAGGTATATCTACTCGCCTCTGTAAACGGTGGATATTCTGACAAAACAGAACCACCTTTGTCAATGATGTCCTTTGCGAGTGAGTGGTGAGTGGTGGGTGTGATATATTTGTCGGCTACTCCAGAGCCGAGTACTGCATGTGTAATACCTTGATGTGCGAGAGTCGTACGATGTGCCGCACTATCTACCCCATAGGCAAGTCCGCTCACAATACTGACACCAGAGTGCACGAGCGGTGGA
>JBBKXV010000303.1:0-1380 GCA_037969665.1 Candidatus Altimarinota bacterium | reverse complement strand
GTACGGTAAACATATACGCGTCATCTTGTTTGACGAGAGGAGATAAAAAGGCGTATTTTGTTTCGCCATACCACTCTCTAAAAACACTTGGTGCAACTCGGCTTACTGTCTGCATGTTGTATGCTTCGGTGATTTGTCCTATGGATAGGTAGTTGTAATAGTCACGGATCAACTGCTCAGGGTCCTTTGATGGCTCTGCATCAGACACCACCTCTGTAGCTTCAGCTTCTATAGCATGAATAGTGTACAGCTTTCCATCTTTTACCTCCATGGTGACGAGGTACTTGGTATCTTTTTCTCCTTCAAAAAGGTGTACCGTAAAGGCAAACCTCATCTCTGTTAATGCTATCATATCTGTGATACGCATACGGTCTACGTCTTTGTACCACGCGGTAAAGGTCTCAAGGGAAATAGGTGAATCACCACGAAGTACATATGCGCCCTTGAGATTTCCTGCTCCTATAAATTTATAATACATACGCACGAGTGACTCTGCCTCTAGTGAAGTGAGTGTCTTAGCAGCCAAGGATACCTCCTCTACCACGCTCCCTGACTCCGTAGCAATGGGCTCATCCACCACCGCTCCTGTTCCTGTATCTATACTGGTACTACAAGACGCCAGTAAAAGCCCCACGGTGATTGCTATCGGTATTGTTTTGTGCATCTGCATGTTATATTATGGTATGTTACTATTTACTATAGTAGAGAACGCGCCTGCCCACAAGCTGAGATTGATTCTCTCAATATTTTCCTTGCAAACTCGGAGAAAAACGGTACATTTTCATGCGTACATGCTTGTACACACGGGCCCATAGCTCAGTGGTTAGAGCAGTCGGCTCATAACCGATTGGTCCCTGGTTCGAACCCAGGTGGGCCCACCAGTCCGCATAAAGCGGACTAGTTACTGGTTAGCTGGAGTCTAGTTGGCTAGTTACTCTTTTTTTCCGTTCCTCACAACATACTCGCTATAGTACTTGTCTTTACTATGGTGTTATCATTACTTTACTACCGTAGGTCACCCTATGAGTTATCTTTGAAACAATTGACAGGGTAGTATCAGAAACTATTTGATACTACCCTGCTATGAAACAACAACTTACTATTAAAGATGTCACTATTTCCTTTTACTCTCAAAAGGAAGAGGACTTTATCTCACTTACGGATATTGCCTGTTTCAAAAACTCTAGCGCGCCAAAAGATATTATAAAGAACTGGATGAGAAATAAAAATACAATAGAATTTTTAGGTCTTTGGGAGAATATAAACAACCCAAACTTCAAAGGGGTCGAATTCGACTCCTTTAGAAACGAATCAGGGCTCAATGCTTTTGTGCTTTCTCCTAAAAAGTGGATAAGCAATACTTCAGCAATTGGAATGACT
>JBBKXV010000302.1:0-3693 GCA_037969665.1 Candidatus Altimarinota bacterium | reverse complement strand
TCTGTATCCTTATCTATATGGAGTTGGTATTCTCCAGTGAGTGTCGGCATACTTTTTAACTTGTGTTCTAATTGAGTGACCATTGGGTCAGCACTTCCTACAATTTTCTCTAGTAATGGACGAATAAGTCCACCCTCCTGTTGCAAAAGAGCGAGGAGAATATGGTATGAAGTAATGGCATTATGCTTTGAAGAAGTAGCATGCTGCTGAGCTGCTGCAATAGCCTCAGTTGCTTTGATGGTATAGTTTTCAAAATTCATAATAGTATATTACAACATAAAATAATAGAATGAGAAGATATCTAATTGTACACCACTTGGCGTCCCGCCGTACAGTTTAAATTAGCACTCTTAACTATAGAGTGCTAATTCTTTATTGTCAACTGTACGTAGATGGAATATGTTAGGAGTAAGAGAAGGAATGCCCGTGGATCAGAAGACCAGAGGTGATCAATAAAAAGTAGTGGTATAAAGGGCAGGAGGTAGAGTGCATTTCCTTTCGGGTGGCTCATAAATGGCCCTACTGTCAGCAAGATAAACCCAAGTGATGGCAATACTCCAAAGGATTGCCATATGCTTAAGTAGGTATTGTGCAATGGCATAATATCCCAAGGAGGGAGGACGGTACCTGATTGGATAAGGCCTAGGTATGCGCCAAAAGGATGAGTGAAGAGGTAATATATGCTCCCTACATACTGATCAATTCTGTCCACAATAAAATCAGCAGTGGTAAATTGAAAAAATACAAATAACCCGGTTATAGCAGTCATGATAAATACAAGAACACTTAATGCAGAAGCAGTATGTGCAATCTGTACAGAGTGTAGTTTATGGCGTAATACAAATATAAGATGTAGTCCAATCACCATGGCAATCATACTTTTACTGAATGTGAGTGCAATGACTACAGTAGCAACCAGTGGGAGTAACCTGAGTATAGGACTCTTTATTTTATGCCGTACAAGATACCATAGTGCTGTAGATGAAAGTGCAATGGCTGCCAGAATGTTGGGGTGAGGTAGTGTCCCATATGCTCTTAGGATGGGCGTAGATAAGAGGGTAACTTTAGCAATGCCAAGGCGGCTTGCCTCCAAAATTGGCTCTCCAAGAAAGTGTATGCCAAGTGAGGATCCACTGAATACCTGGTATAGACCAAGGGAGAGCTGTAGGAGTAGTGCCCAAAAAAGCCCGTAGAGTAGATGCTTTATAGGTAGTTTATTTGATATAGTCAGGTACAAAAGCAAGAAACCGTAAACATATATGCGTAGGCTTGCTGCCAGTGACCAGCCTGGAAAGAGAAAGAGAGATAGTAGCACTCCTAGAGTAGTGAGTGTAAAAAAAAGAAAAATATACCAAGGAAGGGGAGGGGTAGAATCACCCCTTTTATGCTCAGCCCAGTAGAGTGCAAGAAAGAGGAGTAGCAATACTGGCTCATATAGTAGGAATGATATACTTTGAAATGATGTGGCATAAAACCCCGTATGACCAAGGATAAGCATAGATGTACTTATCGGTAGTACAAATCCTAGCAGTAGGCTGAGCCCCTCTGTGAGTCTAGTCAAGCGGAAGTGCATATACAGAATAGGTAATAGTATCTGAATCGAGCTCCTCTATGGTGAGAAACGAATTATCTGGGTCGATACCGATATGTTGGATATCACCAAGGCTAGTATACATAAGATGGCAGTAGTCAAAGTCACTTTCGTGACATAGATACAGAGTATGTTGAGTCTGTAAGAGTACTCTGCCCTGTGTGAGTATTTTGAGAGCAATAACCGGTTCACTTAACTGCAATAACGGTACTAGCTCCTCCTGCTCAAAGGAAAAAAGCTGCCCGATGCTATTTGCCATGTATATAAAGCTACTTTGCGTATAGATGTGTTGTATGTCCTTAGCAATAGCGGTGTCTTCTGAAAGCACAAGGCCACTTGAAGTCCGCAGTAAGTTGCTATACTTTTGTTGTATAGTTTGTGCGATATCCACTTTATCCACAGCTCCTAGGAGCCCCATGGTCAGTATTGCCTTTTTACCATCGCTTGAGATAGTGTGTAGCTCTTGGTCGTCAGCAGTAAAGTATGAAACAACGTCCAGTGCAAGAACATCTGCTTTTAGTGTGACAAGATTATGATGATACAATGTGTTATCTACCCATGAACATAGAGAGCCCAGGCAGGTAAAGTAGCGTCTTCGTCCCAGCATATCTGGTAAGGTACGGAGATCACCTGTTTTAGAAGAAAAAAGGTAACTACCCACTGTGCTCTTTATCAAAAACTGATCTGTAGTAATGTGGGCTATCTCATTTGGAAAGATCCCAATAATACTGGTTATTGAAGGACTTTTAATGAGGTAATGCTCGATATCATCATACATTTCTAAAGATTTTTTATCTGTATTGAATACAAATAATAGTGTATCTAAAGGAAATAGCCGTTCGGTGACAGTTGAGACAAATCGAACATTTGGCAGTATGCTTAAGTTGGGCGCCAAAATAGCGGGTACGATTGTCGCTTGGTCCTCTTTTGCAAGTATGGTGAACTCTGCATCATGGTGCCTAGGTATACGCAGGGTAATATCATGCGTACCCAATGTGAGATTAGTATTGACGTAGGGTAGCTGTACTTTTTTTGGTAGCTGATCATCAATGGTAAGCTCGATGACTCCACTACCTTGTAACGCAAGGACACTGCGCTTTTCTATTACTCTATCGTTGATATTTATCCGGTATCCTAGAATAAACCCCACAGAGAGTCCTGCTGTTAGCAGAAAACATATGGTGAACGCAATCTTTGGAAGATGCCGTTTTCTCATAACATATAGAGAGTATATCCAAGATATGTGCCCAGTAAACCGCCACAAACTACTTGCCCAAAGGTATGTCCTATGGATGTTTCTAGTGGTAAGAGGGCGCTATCTTGTTTACTAAGCGACATTCCTTTTGTCAGGGAGTTAAGGAATTTGGCATGTTTTCCTGATTCATAACGTACATGCATGGCGTCGTATGCCACTATAGCAGTGAGTGAGAGTGCAAGGGTAAACGTGGTTGAAAAAAAACCATCCTTCATACCAATTGCAGTGGTGAGTGATGACAGAAAAGCAGTATGTGCGGACGGCATACCTCCTGACTTAAACATTGCCAAAATACCTCCAACACTTCTGTACCGACTGTACAAAAGTATTTTTATACCCTGGGCAACAACCCATACCAAGATAGGTATGGGTAAAATATATTGGCTAAAGAAACCACTAGTAAGCATTGGTAGTATAATTATTCTGCCTTAAGTATTTTGTATGACTCCTCTCCTTTTGGTGCTGAAAAAGTGACAATATCACCAACGGCTCTTCCAAGGCAAGCTTCTCCCAGAGGAGATTCGTTGGAGAGTTTAAACCCAAGTGGCTCTACCTCAGTAGTTCCTACAATACTAAAAGTGAACTCCTCAGAGGTGTCCTCTTGATTTTGTACAGTTACCGTAGAACCTAGCTCAATACTTGAACCTTTCTTATGTTTTTTTGTAACTACTTCAGCGTAAGTAATTAATGTTTCAATTTCCGCAACACGGGACTCCACAAGCATTTCTTCTTCACGAGCAGATTGGTACTCAGAGTTTTCACGAAGGTCTCCATAGGAAATTGCCTCCTTGAGTCTTGCGGCAACATCCTTTCTTCGTACATTTTTTAGCTCAGTTAGCTCATTATG
>JBBKXV010000301.1:0-3821 GCA_037969665.1 Candidatus Altimarinota bacterium | reverse complement strand
CCCAATGACGTCTTTTTTATTTGGGAAAAGGTAGGGTAGTGGTATAGTGATATACATTCCAAAATCATAATATACTAGACATGAATCAATCTGAACATGCAGAGGCAGCAGTGGGATTTTTGTGCTATGAAGATAAATTTATGTTACTGAGGCGGCAAGGTCATCAGTCATCTGCGGGGGAGTGGGGGCTAGTGGGTGGTAAGGTGGAGCAGGGTGAGACAAATGAAGAGGCATTCAAAAGAGAAGTATCTGAGGAGGTAGGTATACATATTGCTACTGAGAAAGCAGAGTGTCTTGGCATATTTGATCTTATCAACCCAAGTAGAGTCTGGAGAGTGGCTGTGTATAAGACGATATTACAAGAGTTTCCTGAAATTTCTCACGCTGAAGCGACGACAGCTGATACCATATGGCTCACGAAGGATGCCTGCACTGCAAGAGATGATATCATGAAAGCGCTACGGCAATTACTAGAGGAGCATCATGTGATATAGTAGGCTACAGAAAATCAACATTATAAAGTCACTAGCTAACTAGACTCAAGTAACCAGTAACAAGTTTGACTACGTCAAACTTGGTGCCGAAGGAGGGAATCGAACCCTCACATCTTTCGATACACGATTTTGAGTCGTGCGTGTCTACCAATTCCACCACTTCGGCAAGTGAATCAAGGGTATTATAGTGCTCTTTTGGAGATGATCAATAGTAGTTGCGCTATAGGGTGCAGAGTAACAGATGCAAAATGTATAATTTTCATATTGTACATATTTAAATCATGGTTATAATTAGTGTGTAAATAAGCCCCTGGGCTTTTTAAAGGATTCTTATTTTTTACTAAACCGTTGCATCGTGAAAAAGATTACAGAGTACGTAAAAGGGCTTGGAACAGAGTTTGGAAAAGTGACTTGGCCTAAAAAGCAAGAGCTGATCAGAATGTCAGGAATTGTCCTGGCTATGACACTAGCTCTATCACTCCTTGTGGGAGGGTATGACTTTGTCATTCAGAGTGGATATAACATGTACAATGACTGGACTGCACAATTTAGAGTATCTTCAGGTAGCGGATCACTTGTGGATCAGGCAAGTAGAAACACCAACACAGAGGAGGCTCGATCTGCTATCACAGCAGAGTTGCCAGATATTACGGCTGGTGATATCACTACAGATACTCCAGGTGTGACGATCACTCCGATCGAAGAGGAAACAAACTAAACATTTATCTTGTTAATAGCAATCATACGTGGCTAAGCAAATTCAAAATACAGGTAGAAATTGGTACGCAATACATACGTACGCTGGATACGAGTACTCAGTAGAGCGTGCTATTCGTCAGCGTCTTGAGACGTATAACATGCAAGACTATATCTTTGATGTATTAGTACCAGAGGAAACACAGATCGTCATCAAAAAAGGTGAAAAAAAGGCAGAAAAGAAGCGTATTTTTCCAGGATATGTCCTTGTGGAGATGACTGTGACAGACGAGTCATGGTATGTAGTCAGAAATACACCAAATGTGACAGGATTTGTTGGAGCTGGAAATATACCAGTGCCAGTGTCTCTTGAGGAGTTTGGATTGATCAAAAAGAGAATGGGCAAGGGGGAGACTACCTTCAAAATTGACTTTGTTCGTGGAGAAACTGTTACTATTATTGACGGTCCATTTCAAAGCTACGAAGGTGATATTGAATCCGTTGATGAAAATAAGGGTAAGGTTGAGGTTATGGTCACTATGTTTGGACGAGAAACGCCAGTTGAGTTGGACTTTACGCAGATAAAAAGAAAATAATGCGAAAAGAGGGTAGTGCAGATAGGTATCCAGGGCTCCATATTGGGGCCCTTTGTGTAGGTCTACTAGCAATGCTAGTGATGTACTTGTTGATGCCCTCCGAAGTTCAGGAGAAAAACACTCTTCCAAAACAGCAAGTCACCACTCCAGTTAAAACAGAGCAACCAGTAGTACCTGTAGTGGTAACCCCTACACCTGTTGTGGAAGATATTGCTCCGCCCATCATAGCGGCGGGTAATGAAGTAAATGTACGTTTTGTTAAACAAGAAACTGCTCCAACCATGTTGTTTGGTCAAGCCTCATTGGAGGCATTGGGAGAAAAGCTTCTGTGGTACGATATTGTCTTTCCTGAGCAAGAAAAGGGGGAGCTTGCATATGTTTCTAGCAGTGATCCAGAGCGGTTATTTAAGCGTATCCAGTTGCTCTTAGAGAGCTCTTCCAATGAAGGAGATACGGTAAATGAGACTTCTTTATATGGACACCCATCATTTTATTATAATATTCTTGATAAAGGAGAAAATGTGCGTATAGTGTTGCAGGTAGAATCTGGGATCTATGTCTTTTCATACCCAAGATTGATGCACACTACTATCAAAGAAATATTACAAAACATTTAATTTCCTATTTCTATACAAAGAATCATGGCAAAGAAAATAACTAAAATTGTGAAACTCCAGGTGATTGGAGGAAAGGCAAATCCTGCTCCACCTGTTGGTACTGCCCTAGGGCCCACCGGTATAAATATCCAGGATTTTTGTGCGCAGTTTAATGACAAATCCAAGGATCAGATTGGTACGGTATTGCCAGTGGTTATTTCTATCTACGAAGATAGAAGTTTCTCATTTATTGTAAAGACTCCACCTGCTGCATTTTTGATTAAGCAAATTCTTGGTCTGAAGTCTGCTTCTGCTACTCCACATACGAAAAAAGTGGGTACGCTTACTCAGGCACAATTGACTGAGATTGCAATGATTAAAATGCCAGATCTCAATGCAAACGATATTGACGCTGCAAAGAAGATTATTGCTGGTACAGCAAAAAACATGGGAGTTGAAGTAGCTGCTGCGTAGTTCATTTATTTGTGGGAGGTCTGCCTAAGGCGGATTGATTGACCACTAACACATACTCATTATGAGAAAGTTTGGAAAAAAGCATGCCGAAGCTTCAAAAAAAATCGACAAGATGAGAGCGCATCCTTTAGCTGAGGCTATGGAGCTTCTTTTATCTTCATCAATCACAAAGTTTGATGGGACTTGCGAGATTCATTGTAATCTCAATGCAGATCCAAAGTATGCTGACCAGATTGTGCGAAGTACTGTTACCTTACCTCACGGTACAGGTAAGACACCTATTGTAGCAGCCTTTGTTACAGATGATAAGGTAGCTGCAGCTAAAGCTGCCGGAGCAGATATGGCAGGTAGTCAAGATCTCATTGATGAAGTAGCCAAAGGAGTAGTTGACTTTGATGTTGCTGTGGCAACTCCAGATATGATGAGAGAGCTAGCTAAGGTAGCAAAGGTACTTGGTCCTAAGGGATTGATGCCTAGCCCAAAGTCTGGAACAGTGACTCCTGATGTTGAAAAAGCAATCAAGGAGCTCAAGGGTGGTAAGATTGAGTTTAAGACAGATAAATTTGGAATTATCCATAGTATCTTTGGTAAGGTATCCTTTGGTAAGGATAATCTAGCAGAAAATATAAAGGGCTTCATGAAAGCTCTCGTTGCTGCAAAGCCAACAGGTATTAAGGGAGTGTATATCAAGTCTGTATACATCACTACTACTATGGGTCCATCTATCAAGGTAGATACATCTGATCTAGTATAAATCCTCTTTATATTAGGAAAGAAAGAAAGAAAAAAAACCGGCAATAAATTGCCGGTTTTTTTATACAGTTTTTACTGCTCTGGTGTTGACCTCGGAAAGCTTCTGATTCATCGCTGTGAGGGGGTTGTATGTCTCATACATCAACTCTATGAGCTCTCTAGTATCTAGCTCTTTAACCTCTACTCCGCAGTTTTCTAGCCCCGTCTGTATG
>JBBKXV010000300.1:0-4063 GCA_037969665.1 Candidatus Altimarinota bacterium | reverse complement strand
GGATCAACTTTTGGAAAGAAGAGTGGCTTGGGTGTCACTGTGTTTTCAAACGAATGTAGTGCGTGCATAAAGACTTATAGATAAAATAAAGCCTCGCATTATCTGCAACGCCTTGTATTTTAGCAAGCACGCACTGTTGTAAAAACCCCTCTACAGAAAAAGTCATTACCAAAAAAGAAGCACTTATGCTCCGTACTACTATCTCTAAATCAATGGCGGAAAGGGGGGGATTCGAACCCCCGCGGGCCTTTCGACCCCTACAGGTTTAGCAAACCCGCCTCTTCAGCCACTTGAGTACCTTTCCGTTTATGCTTGTGACCGAAGCAACGCAATTATAATTAAAAACAGGGTGACTGCAAACAAAAAGTACCTAAATCACTACTTTAAACTTTAAAGTATACTTATACACTAAATCATACAGTAGTCACTAATCATGCAAGGTAGACTATCAGTTGTATAACCATGTACATGATCAAAAAGTCAATAGGCAAGTTTACTTGTAATTCCTCTTCTTCACGTACTCCAACTTAATGTAAAGCAATGCCATGGGGACTATAAAAACTACACACAAGCCCCACACGTCCCCTTTAACTGAATTTCTACATTCTCAAGTGTGCAGTTTTCTGGAACCATTTGCTGAACAAGATCATTTTGTACATCAAAAGGAATTGCTTGTTCACAGGATCCACAAAAAAAATGCTGATGCTCATCGTCTGCAAGCTCATAACTAGCTATATCTTTTTGTAAGTGCAGGAGACGAATGACTCCATCCTCTGTCATTCTTTGCAAGTTTCTGTAAATCGTAGAGACATCCATAGCAGGATATTCCTCAGTGATTGTCTTTGCAGTAATGACGTGAGACTTCTGAAAGAGCTCTAAAATGGCTTTTCTCTGTTTGGTATTCCTCCGTTGCATTTTCATCTTCTTTTGTAGGGGTATATTCAGCTAATTTGTACCATACATACTGTGTTTCTCAAAATAAACACCACTACACATTGAGTATCCAAAGACTAAGGTTGAGAATTGCTGCAAAAGTCACCCAAAGAACATAAGGGACGAGTAGTGCACTTGCCCATTTACTGTAGACGTAAAAGTTAATTATTAACCCAAGAATCATCACCCAAAGCAGCACTATCACTGCAAAGGCCAGTCCGAGCTGATGTGCTCCAAAAAACACCACGCTCCAGAGCGTATTTACTACTAAGTGCCCCAAGTAGAAATACAAAGTTTTTCTCGCTCCCAAGCTCTCTCGATTTCTCCAAACAAGATATGCAGCAATACCCATGAAAGTATAAAGCAGTGTCCAAACAGGGCCAAAGATCCAGTTTGGCGGTGAAAAGAATGGCTTCTCCAAGTAGCTATACCAATTCGGTATACTTTGAAGCGTAAAAATACTTCCTATCAAACCTGCTGCTTGCGCTAAAAGAATTGATAGCGCAAGTGCACCTACCACTTTCCATGTATTTATAGTCCTCTTCATAAGAGATGATTTTAAGATCTAGGTCACTATACACTGTACCTCATTTTCTATAGAAAGACAAAACTCCCCTTAAGCTTACTAGTCGTGATCATTCGCCTACTTTCCATTTACTTTAAAACAAAGTATCTTTATTATTAAGATAACTACGTACCACCATGACTATGCTCAGCAGAACGAAGGTTACATACCGGCTCATCCATCGATTAAGCAATCTAACACAAAGTATTCAAGATCATAAAAGACGAACTTTCAGCAAATCAAAGCTCAGCAACGCTAGTATCGCTTGTATTGATCTCCTCCTTACAAATGGACCTAAGTCCTCTGGGGCTATAGCAAAGCATATAGGACTCACCACAGGCGCTACGACCCTCCTCATAGCAAAACTCGAAGAGGAGGGCTTTTTGCGAAGAAAAATCGACACTGACGATCGTCGAAAAGTAATTGTGCACCCTGTACTAAAAAAGTTGAAGCAACAAAGCGCCGATATTGACACGCTAAAGCAACAACTTATTAGCACCTTAGATAGCTACTCTCTTGAAGAAATAGCTATCATCTCAGACTTTCTCCAAAAAACTGAAGCGTTGTACAATGGAGAATCCATAGGTGGTTAAGCCACTTCCCTACTCCGACCACACAGCTAGTTCATTTCCAGAGGGATCTTCAAAGTGAAACCGTCGACCTCCCGGAAAGGTGAAAATCTCCTGGAGTATTGTTCCACCTGCCTGCAAAACTGCATCACGTGTAGACTCAAGTTCACTAGAATACATAATAACCAAAGCTCCCTTAGCTATTGGAGCCGTGGTATCAAAGCCTCCATCCATCTTTCCATCAGTGAAAGCCACATAAGACGGACCATAACTCGTGAATTTCCAGCCAAATACTTTGGCATAAAAGCCCTCAATTGCTGAGAGATCTGTGGCACCGAACTCAACATAATTAATACTATTGTGGGTATGCATAAATCTAAAGGTATATAAATAACTAAGACATATTCACCAGGTTCATAACCTCAAGATATGCTCCAGGCTCCTTTACATGAGGATTTCCCTCAAGGATCTTTGCAGCTGCCTCAGGAGATTCTGCTAGAAGAATAGAATACCCACAAACCTCATTAGACACTGGTTTAACCTCTTGTAAGGTTATACGCGTGTTTTTCCCGACTGGACACCCAGCCTCCGCTAAATCCTCCTTACGAGCCTCTTGCCATTGCATCCAAGCTTCCATACCCTTCTGCGCTTGCTCTTGGGATTGCTTTCTCCAGTGTTCTAATGTTTCCGGTGTTGCACAGTATAAAATGAGATATTTGTTCATAGTAGTCAGCATAAAAATTACTATCTTAAGTATAAAAGCACCTCTGTACCCAAACAAGAAGAAAGTTGTAAGCCCCCATTAAACCACTCACTAGAGCCTTCAGGTAGCTTTGGCATACCAAGCATTTTCATGAGGAGTAGTGTTTGCGTATCAAACAAGAGATGTGGAAAAGTCTTCTGCATAATACTCAGTAGTAGATACTTGAAAAATTACTTAAACCATTTCGCACTTTTTGGATTGCGGTGAGGGCATCCAGGCCAACAACACGGGCGTTTCTTCCCTGCTGAGACATCTTCAGAGAGCCTTACGATATGGGCAGCTCGCGTTTCTTCTTTTTTAACAATAGTCGTCCAACAAATCCACTCATTACGAGCAATAGGCGTCAGTTCATTCCACTTTTCTAGCAGACCTGCATTTGCTGTAAGTGCTTTTTTCATATCCTCTGGGACTTCGTGCAAGATCCCCTCTTCAACGTTTTTCATAATAGTAATTTGTTAGGTGTACTAGCTTCGTAAAATCTTCTCCATGACCTTGCCCTTTGCTATTTCATCAACCAATTTGTCCAAGTAGCGAATTTCTCGCATAGTCTCCTCTTCTATCTCTTCGATACGGACTCCACAAATCACCCCTTTAATAAGATGACGAGAGGGATTGAGCTTGGGTGCGTCCGCAAAAAAGGTCTCGAAGTCGGTCTCTTGCTCTATCTGCTCCTCTAATTGCTTTTTTGTATATCCTGTCATCCAGAGAATAACCTCATCAACTTCAGCCTTCGTGCGACCTTTTTTCTCTACTTTTGTGATATAGAGCGGGTAAACACTTGCAAAGCTCATACTGTAAATGCGATGTTTGGCCATTGGTTCATAAAAATATACTCTACCTCTGGTAAAATTTTACCATAGATAACGAGACCTGTGAGTAGCAAAACAAGCACAAGTCGCATGTCCTATTGTAATATACCCATGGGGGGTATATTATATGTATGTATCTTTAACTTCAGTATTTATGCTCGAACCCCATAAGAAAAAGTCTGTCGTACGCCTCAATAGGATCAAGGGACAGATTGAGGGTGTTATTAAAATGATCGAAGAGGACAAGTATTGCCCCGAGATACTTACCCAAGTACTTGCAATTCAAGGCGGACTCAAAAGTACTGCTGTTTCTATCCTCGATAGTCACCTCCATACCTGTGCAAGTAAAAAGCTTGCTTCCAAAGACCCCGAAGTACGAGAGGCATTCATTAAAGAGCTCATTAGAGCCTTCGAACTTTCAACG
>JBBKXV010000299.1:0-7161 GCA_037969665.1 Candidatus Altimarinota bacterium | reverse complement strand
ATATGGGAGTAACCAGTAAATACAAGATAAATTTACTCTAGATGAAAGAGATAGTACTTCCAGTGATTAATTTTTGGTTTAAGCTTCACTCTCGCAAGTGCCTCTGCTTGGCTATCTATAAACTCTTCTTGATTGGGATCTCTAAAGACATCCTCATCTGGAGGCAGTGTTTCTGCCCGTGCTAGCTTTTTACTATCCTTGAGTACTCTTATCTCCTCATCCAAAAATCTCTTATTAAAGGTCTCTTTAAATGTCCTTACCTCTACGCTTTGTAATTGATTTTTAAGTAAAGAGGTCATTGTCTGCTTGAGTGTTTTCTCTAGGGTGACATTTTTTGCTTCATACCTCTCTATTTGTCCATTGGACTGAGCATCACGGTATATACCTGCGGCAAAGGCATACAGCTGTACAAATAAGATAATAAATCCTGAAATAATAAGCACTTGATAAGTGGCAGATACTCGTCTGGATTTTTTAAGGTCAAGGCTCATACACTAGTAAAAATCATACCTAAATACTGTACTCAATATCTTGAAAAAGAAAAGTACTTTGCCTTGTGTAAGGAAAGACGTATTCTGAGAATAATTACGAACCACATCTATGGAAGATAAGTACCAACATATCAAAGATAAGGCCATGTACCTCCACAGCAGGAGAATGCATAGTGTAGGAGAGATGCGCGTCAAATTGTTACGCTCTTTTTCGGATCAGAGTCATGATATAGAGCGTGTGATCTCTCTCTTACTTGAAAAAAAAATACTGGATGATATATACTTTGCTCGAGCATTTACCCGGGAATTAGTAGAATACCGAGGTGCAAGTATTGGTAAAGTAAGGAAAAAGCTATATGAGCGGCATATTGCAAAGGAGTTATGCGAAGCAACAATCGCAGAGATAGACGAGGAAAACATAACAAAAAACTTGAAGGCTGATTTTGAAAAGGCTATCGAGTCACTTCGATATAAAGAGCTAGATAGCTATGAATTACGAGAAAAACTACTGCAGCGGTTAATACGAAAGGGCTTTTCCTTTGAAGAGGTAAAAGCCCTTTGTCATCAAGAGTTATGTAAAGAAGAGTAAGAAACTTATATGGTCTCCTTTCCATTGTCAGTCTCCTTTACAGGCAGAGACTTAGGAGATGCTACTACTGGAGTAGCTTTTTCCTTTTTTGGAAAAGCGACCGCACGCACTTCTTTATCAAGAGCAGCAAGAATATCTGGGTTTTCATGAAGGAATACCTTGGCATTTTCCCTACCTTGACCTAGCTTTGTTTCTTTGTATGCATAGAAGGCTCCGGATTTTTTCACAATGTCCATAGTTACACCTGTATCCAAGAGATCACCCTCCTTGGAGATACCACCATGCTCACCGTACATCAGGTCAAATTCTGCTATCTTGAAGGGAGGAGCAACTTTATTTTTTACCACTTTTGCTTTTACTCGGATACCAATAGGTACTTTTTGATCTCCAATACCTTTTTCAATCGCCGCCCTTTTTCGGACCTCAAGACGAACGCTTGAATAGAACTTGAGTGCATTACCACCAGTGGTGGTTTCAGGATTTCCAAACATCACTCCGATCTTCATACGAATCTGGTTGATAAACACCACTGTTGTACCAGTTTTATTGACAATACTAGTAAGCTTTCGTAGTGCTTGACTCATAAGTCGTGCATGAAGTCCCATATGACTGTCTCCCATATCGCCCTCAATCTCTGCTCGTGGAGTCAATGCAGCCACACTATCAATGACAATGATATCTACAGCTCCACTTCGTACTAAGGTCTCTGTGATCTCTAGTGCTTGCTCTCCTGAGTCTGGCTGAGATATGAGTAAATCATTGGTGTCTACTCCGATATTTTGAGCGTGGGCCGGATCAAAGGAGTGCTCTGCGTCAATAAATGCTGCCTGCCCACCCTCAGATTGGCATTGTGCAATAAGATTGAGACAAAGACTCGTTTTACCGGAGGACTCAGGACCGTAAATTTCTATAATACGTCCCTTTGGGATACCACCACCTAGAGCCATGTCCAAGGAAATAGATGAAGTAGATAATGTCTCAATATTCATATGAGATGATTCTCCGAGTTTCATAATACTCCCCTTTCCAAACTGCTTTTCGATCATGCTCAATGCTTGGTCGATGGCTAATTTTTTACCACTGTTGTCTTTTGCTGTCATGTGTTACACCAATAAAATATAAAGAGTATGTTCAAGCTGATTGTACGAGAAGGATATGTTGAGCACAGGAAAGTTTATTTTTTCTGCTGTTACCTATGTACAACTGCTTGGTGATGATATTATTACCTGTATTCTGTTTACTTACAATAGTGAACAGAATATTATAGACCTATCTTTGTAATATTGCTGTCCTTTGATAGCACAAAGAGCTCATCTTCTGTACGTGATACCGTGAAGTCAGCTATGTCAATATCTGGAAAGTAGTACTGCTTTTCAAAGACAATTTGGTTTTGTGCGGAGAGCTTTACAAAACTAATGATGGTACTTGTCTCATGATTAAGCACATAGAGTCTTTTGAAATCTGGCTCAGTATATATTTTGGATTCTTCATTGAGACTAGTTAGACTTCCCTCAGGGAGATCAACGGCCTCAAGTGGAACGCTTTGGTTCTTAAAAAACCGTTTGATTTCTCCTGTAGTATGAAGCGTGTAGACTGAGCCATCAACAGCAAATGATATAGCACTTGCAAGGGTAGGCTCTACTTTTTTGAGCCATCCAGTTGGCCCCTTATAGTCATCCCGACTACGGGTATATCTCCATATTTGCTCTGTACCCAGAATGTATATATTGTTACCAAAGTCATCTATCTGACTTCCTGATTTCCATGTGGTACCACTAGAGTCTTGGAATAGGAAAGCCCCACCAATGAATTCAGCAATCTTATCAGGTGTAAGCTTGAGCATGAGTCCCTTGGTGTCATCAAAGTAGCCTGCACTTACGATAAGATCTTGGCTCTCGATTTTTTTGCCACTGGAGGCTTGAGTCTCCTGGTTGATAAATGGCCCATAGACTCCAGTAGAAGAATATACCATCAGTCCATTTGGCGTTGCAATAAGACCCTTTGCAGTATCACTACCAAGAGAAGTCGCGAGAGTAATAAATGGTACACTAGTATCAATACGCTCTACCTTATTTGCAATATCCTCCTGTGCCTCAATTTCTTTTAGTAGATCATCGACGTCTGCTATAGCTACTCCCTGATCTCTAAATGAGGTGACCACCTGTTTTGCTGTGAGAAGATGCTCTCTAGCTCCTTCCCTATCTCCTTTTATGTTGTTATTTTTTGCTAAGGCAAGTTCATTTTTGGCATTGTTAAACTGCGTGGTGAATTCTGCATTAACCTCTGCACTTTGACTACCAGACAGTGAGGCAGTGATACTGATAACAAGGAGTATTAGCACTAAAAGTGCCCCTAACGTATAGTATTTACTTCGTGTTCTAGGGTCTCGTAGATGTTTTTTTTGTTGGTGTAACAAGGAAACAATAGTGTCTTGTAATGAACCAGATTGTAGTTTTTTTGTAAAGCTAGTCGACTCTGTGCTGCTGGAAAAGTCATGCACTTGAAACCCAATAAATCCAATAGCTGCATCTGGAAGATCACTAAGAAACCGCTCTAAATTCATAAAACTGGCATTTCCTAACTGTTCCTGGAAGTATTTGCCAAGCTCTGCCTCGCCGAGATAAGAGCTCATTCTGCGAGTGGTGATGAGAATGTGGTCATTGCTCTCTAATTCACCAGTAGCAATATTTTCAAAATACTCTGTGGAGTCTTGCTCTTCTGTAAACCCCTCAGTGATATTTGTACTTGTTCCCTTTCGAAGAAGATATATTTCAGCAAGTCCGGTCTTGGTGATATGTAGCTTATGTTCGTGAAGTAAACCTATCGCCACTGAGATATTCCCAATATCCTCCATATTCTTGTGCGCGAGGTACCCATTGAGGGTTTTTATCCCATCTTCAAAGCGTTCATAGATTGCCTTATCCATACTACTAATAAGATAGTCTTGTAGTGACTGGATAATGGTATACATGATATTCTTGCTCATGGCTTCATCTCGAACTGCAGAAATCCCAATAGCTACATAGAGTTCAACGGTATCGTTGATGACCACATGAAAGGTCTGGTGGATCTCCGCAGTGGTTTCAGGAGTAGTATAGGAGTGCACGTGTGCTTTAGTATGTGACATGAATCAATTGCAATAGTGTATACAGACATTGTCCCCAAGAGGTACTTTGAACAATAGTAGTCATACTATAGAAGATTTATTCATTCTCTTCAAGGAATTTACTATGAGTTGTACTTGCTAAAATGTCATCTCCTACGTACAGTGTTGCTGTTATTTTACCTTTAATGCTGGAAAATTATTATGGCAGTATTCACAAAGTCACCCTTAAGTACGGGTAGTAATAGCCATGCATCACATGCCTTTGATATGGAAACATCTTCAAAGAGTGCTCACTTTGAGCTCACTGTTGATGTATATAATTTTCCTGAAAAAATATGTCTAGTTGCTCCTGTGGCTGGGGTTGATCGTGATTCTATTGCCCTTTCTCTCAAGGATGATGTCTTGTACATACGTGGTCATATCGAAAACCCGTACGGAGACTCTGGAGAGTATGCACATACCGAGGAGTGTACCTGGGGTGCTTTTGAGCGTCCAATTATCTTACCTAAAGAGGTGGCACTCAAGGATATTAGTGCGAAAGTAACTAAGGAGTATATCCTCATCGTAACAGTTCCAAAGCTAGAAAAGGATATGGAAAAAGTGATCAGAGTTGAAATAGAGTAATCAATATATATATTCATTTATGAAAGAATTAGTATTTTCTGCGTGGGAGGGTATCCTTAGAAATAAATTGCTTGCAGTAGGGTTGTTTCTGACAGTATTTTTGTTAAGTCTATTTTTTATAGGAGTAAGAAGTGTCAGTATTATCATAGATCAACAGGTGTCTGACCTTTCTAAAAATGTTGATCTTACGTTGTTTCTCAAGAAAGACATTGCCATCGACCATCCGCTCATACGTTCGTTAACAACAGAGCTTACAGCAAAGCAAGTTGAGGTCACTGTATTATCGCCTGAGATGGCTCTTGAGCGGCTAAAGCAAGGAGGCGGTATGGATGAGCTGATTGATGAGACTTTGGCTTTTGTATCCGACTACAGGGGAGAAAGTTTTTTTGAGCCTATCATGATTTTGAGAAATTTCTCTGGTACCACTTCAATGGATGTCTCCACCATCATTGAAAAGGAAGACTATGCTGCCATCGTTGATAGCACTTATACTACTGCCCAGCTAGAGCGTATCAACAACTTTTCATCTTTTGCCACTGTTGCAAAGGGCGTATTTGTTATCATGCTCTTCTTCTTTTTAGTAGTTGCAGCACTCATGGTATACAATACTACGAGGTTGCTTGTATACTCGAGACAAAAAGAGATAGAGGTGATGGACCTCGTAGGAGCAAGTAAGCTAGTGCTAGAGGGACCATTTTATCTAGAAAATCTCTTGGTGACATGTTGCGCTATCCTGGCTAGTGTTATACTTTCAGCAATCTTTGTGGTGCAATGGAATGTACTTGTTGCATTTAATGCTGGATCTGCTCCAGAAATTATTACCAATATGACGTCACTCATTCATTTTTTGACTGCATACTTATCTTCATGGTGGGCGCTCGAATTACTGCTTATTGTGGTACTATTTGGTGCAGCTTCTGCCATGAGTACTTATGTCGCACTCAAGGCGCATATGCCAAGGGCATAACCTAACATTATTGTGCACTATACCACCAAGGCGTTGAGCTTAGGGTTTGTAGACTCTGCCAAGGGCAAGGAGAGCTATGTCATCCTCTTTACTGAGGAGTTTGGTCGTATCATTGCCCGTACGTCTGGAATGCAGAAGCTTCATAGTAAAAAGCGTCTGTACCTTCAGGGTAATTATTTATTGGAGGTGGTACTCTATCAAAAGAAGAGTGGCAATTTCTATATGTTATCTGAGCTTACCCCCCTTTCCATACTCCTAGACTATGTGGCACTTCCTGAAGGTGTATATGACTTACAGCTATATATGATGCTTCTCAAAAAGCTACTTCCTGATGGTGATCCAGAACCGCAGCTATTTCTTTCTGTGGTCAGTAGCTTATCCTGTATGCAAAGTAGTAGTGTGGACGCAGTATATGTATGGACAGTGGTTCAAATACTGAAGTATCTGGGGTACGGCGCATATACGAATACATGTATGCATTGTCAAAAGCCTTTTGATGAGGTCATCTATACTTGTACGCATAGTTGGTTATACCTGTGCACATCGTGCGCACAGGAGGAACATGCTATGTCTATGGTGAGTAAAAATATTGTAAAGTATATCATGGTTGCATTTACCATGGATTTTCAATCCTTTAGTTGTGTTGTCATGCAGAAAGAGGATTGTCAATCAGCTCGTATGGTACTAGAACAGTATATACAGACAGTATAAATGCTTAGGACACTTGCTTTGCCACAAGGATTAATCGGTTGAGAGCTGTACCAATAGGAGTACAGGTCATTAAGGTAAGCCTTTTGTCATCAGTTTGTCGTAGGACATCAATGTCATTTGGGTTCACGGTAGATTTTTCCTCGATAACGTACGTGTACTCTTTTTGATTATAAAAAACAGTGATCTTATCTCCGATTTCTACATTGTGGAGTAATGCAAAGACATCCTTGTATCGACCTGGATCCCAGAGATAGTAGGAGCTATGCCCTGTAATAAAGACATTTCCAATTTGGCCAGGAACGGCTGTTCCTGGGTACCGTACTACGCCATCCTTGAGAGCTCCTTGGAGTTCGTCCTCGAGAGCTGGCCAGTTTTCCTCTAGTAAAAAGGTGTTAGAAATATCTTGTATTGGAATATTTTTTCCTATACTTGGGATAATGATGCGGTTATCAGGAGGAGTCACTGCTATATCTAACTCAGAAATACTTGGAAAGTGAGAGGTGTTGGGGGTAGATTCACTATGTGCAGCTGTTACCAAAGGTGTTGTATTTGCCTCTTGTCCTCTATCAAAAAGAGCAAAAGATTGGTAGGCTGCCCCATTGGTAGAAAACTTTTCGTACCAATCTGATGCGATGGAGAAGTAACTGCTTGCATTAAACACTAGGAGCATAAC
>JBBKXV010000298.1:0-6302 GCA_037969665.1 Candidatus Altimarinota bacterium | reverse complement strand
GTTCAGTGGATCAATGGTGAAGGTAAGACTATTACTGATAAAACAAATGCTCAGTTTGTAGACTGGGCAGCATTTGTGCATGAAATTGATGGGCGTTGGCGGGAGGAAGTGAAGTAGCCTCTCCCTACTCTTTTTTCTCATAGATACCAGCCACCATAGCATCCCAGTCTTTTTTATCTGGGATACCTATCTGATAGCGAGATATAGCTGAAAGTGTTATATTTCCTTGCTTACAATAGCTCACTAACTCTGATAACTCCTTCAACTCAGGAATACCACGACCGGCTTGCATTCCACTGACAGACTTTATATATGGTAACCTCAGTAGTGACTGTAATTCTCTATCCCGTGATTCCAAAACTGTATTCAGTACATTTGGTGTCATTCGACCTAACATGGAGGTAAGCGAACTAGGGCTAGCCTTGGCACTAGGGTCTGCAATACTTCTCAAGGACACTGCAAACTTGTGCATGATCTTATACTGCTCACTAGAGGGCAACTCATCGTACCAATCACGTGTGAGTAGTGTATCCACACGTTTTTTAAACACCTGTAGGGGATCCTTTCCCTTTGGCTCCTTGGCGACATAGCCCAAGGAGTCCGTATAAAACTCTTTGATACGATTCCATGCCGTGGCTATGGGCAAGGGCTCACGGTGTCGACGAGGATCTGAAGATGAAGGTGTATTCATGGGAGTGTAGCACTTATCTTTATAGTATGCGCACCTTACTCCAAAAGTAATGTTTTGCAATAGTTTATCTTTATTGCAAATTTAATGTGGGACTCTCTCACCCACATCCACATTTAGTCAATGCTGAGTTGCTTCTCAAGCCTCTTTACCGCTCCTGTACTGTCCGTGATAGTTAGTACTACCACGTAGGTACCCGCCACTGAGTAGGTATGAGACGTCTTACTTCCCGTCCCTATTTTACCATTTCCAAAGTCCCACTTGTAGGACACAATATCACCATCAGATTCGCTAGCATTAAAACTAATCGTCGCTGGGGCTCCTCCTCTATTTGGAGTCATAGAAAATACTGGAAGGAGTGAGGGATCTAGAGCTGTCACCACTTGCTTCGCCGTCTTGGTTGCATTATCACTGGTGGTAACTTTCACTGAGGTGACATACTCTCCAGGCTGGTTGTATGTATGTTCAGCCTTGGCCCCTGTGAGTTTCACTGGACTACCATCTCCAAAATCCCAAGTATAGGATAGGATCTCACCATTGGCATAAGAAGATCCTGAGGCATCAAAGGCAACACTCATAGGAGCTGGTCCCGACAGTCTGTTGGCACTGATGTTGACGGAGAAGTCCTCTGAAGTTACCACTACAAAGAGCTCTGCCTGATCTTTATTACCAACACTATCTTCCACTGTCAGCTTTACGGTATAACTACCTGCTTGCTTAAAAGTATATGATGCCGATTCTCCAGACTTATCCACGCTTCCCTTTCCTTGAAAGTCCCACCCAAATGAGACAATGTCCTTATCTGGGTCCGTGGAAAATGACCCATCAAAATCAAGTGTGAGTGGCACACTACCAGTAATACGGCCTCCTTGTACTGCATTCAGTTGCTTTGTCCCACTGCGACCAGTGGCTTTGATTCGAGCAGAAGGCTTTGACTTTGACACTGTTACTGTGATCAACTCACTCGCTTCCGCAGTGACTCCAGTATCTGTTTTTACCTTTAGTGTGACTCTATACTTACCTGGTTCCTTAAATATATACTCTGCTTCTTTTCCACGCAAGGGAGTGCTAATACCTTCTATTTCCCAAAGATACTCTATAATTTCCCCTTCATCTGACTTAGACTCCGAACCATTAAATTTCACCTTTAAAGGTGCTTCACCAGATAGCGTAGATGTGATCAATACAGGCTCTGGCAACAAGGTGTCCGCAACCTCAATCTCGATAACCTTTTTGGAACTCAATCCCTCAACGTCTGTGGCAGTAACGATAACCTTATAAATATCTGGCTTTACAAAAGTATAGCTCACCTGATCTCCCGTCGCATCGGGCAATTTATCGCCATCAAAATCCCATGTAATTTCATCAATATCGTTTGGGCTCTGTGTCCTTCGAGCATCAAACTCCACCTCAAAAGGAACCGTACCACGCAAGGTAGATGGTAGTGTTTTCACATCTATAACTGGTCGTTCGATATCCACTTGAAAAGTCAGCCCCCCACTACTACTTCCAGGACCATATGTTTCCTCAACAATCTCACCAACTTGTTTATACTCACCGTGTGGTTCAAGTATTTCTTTCGTTATTCGTAGTGACACTTCAAAAAGACCATTTTTTACGCCCTTATCAGTATAAAAATATGTAGCTACAGATTTATCGCCCTCCTGCTCAGTAAACTCTCCATTTCCATCAAGGTCCCAAGCATACGACACCACTCTATACCATGGTGTTTGAGCTGGTACCGTTGCCCTGGAGTCAAACTGTAACTCCATTGGGGTACTTAGTCCTGTCAAGGTACTGAGGTCCTTCCATCGGTCTGTTTCTACGTCTTTGATACGTACAGCCAATGGTTGTGATACACCATCACCTGAAGGTAACCGCTCACCACGTGCAGCAAAAAATGCTCCAAAGGCCACCCAAAAAACTGCTGACATGACCACAAGTACCATGGCTATACTAATGCGTGACAATCCATCACTTTCCTTTCTTGTGATAAATAGAGCTACCACATATAGTAGTAAGGCGATGGTGAGTGCAAAAAACAATATATGCATGATTAGCATCATCAACACAAATCCAATGCCAACCACGAGGTGAGAGAGAAACCCAACTAAGACTGCTCCTACAAATACTCCCGCAGGTATATACCAATATTTTATACCAGAATCAACATACAATGTCGCTTGCTTAAAAATCTTATCTTCTGTGCTAGGACTCTTTGAAACTGTATCTGAGATATCGATACTATCTTGTAACCTCTGATCTTCTTGCATGGTACCTATGTGTTATTTGATGTTATTTCTGGCTCCTCTGATTGTATCTCTCCTTTGGGATTCTGTACACTTTCCCAAGCTGCCTCTCTTGGTTTTTGTTGCGTAGTAGATGGTTGCGTAGAAGGTACACTTATAGAGTTAGCTGGTTGGGCTACTGTCGTTGCATTGCCACTTGGCTCCTCCTCATGAGTCAACCATGCCGGCACGCTAGCTTGTGGTGTGGTTGTGTTATTTACAAGTGAATCATCCCCCAATGGCAATGAATCCACCATAGACGATACCTCTTCGACCTGTCCGAGGGGTATGTTTTCTGATACTGTGGGCTCTGATTCGGACACTTCTGCCTCAAGAGGATCTTCAGGCTTGATAGGCAACCCCTCAAATATATCATGCACCTCTTCAAACTGTTCATTTTTCTTTCCAAAGTATCCTGTGAGCTTGGCTCTAGTGATCAAAATAAACTCCTCAAAGTCCACATGAATATCTGGATTGGCAGCTTTGTATCTCAAAAACAAGACATATAACACCCCTCCCAACGCAGCAGCCGCTATCACTAACGTGATAAAGAGTATAAAGACCCACCAAAAGATTGTTATAAATAACGGTGTATCTCCAGCACTACCCTGAGTCACTGGCTGTGTGACGACCTCCTTAGTCGTTGTCACTGGCGCATTGGTAACCTCTGAGGCCGCACTCTCATCTAGCCTAAAAGATGACTTATACAGTAAGTATTCTGATACTGTGAGTGCATTAAACCCCAATACTCTCTTTTCTTCTATGGAGAGGTTGGCACTTCGCTCGATCTTGCTTTGCATATCTTTTGCATATCCAGCACTAGCGAGAGATGATTCTTTTTCTAAGCTATCCTCAAGCCTAGCAATGTCCGCTTGTACCTTAGCTCTTGCATCTACCTGTGCAATGCTATCCCCACCCTCTTTGAGTAATGACATGGAGACTATAGGAGCAAGAAGCACTTTTTCTACATCAGTAGGCTCTGCACCTATCGATTGTAACAGTTGCACTGTTGCACCACGTGATTCCTGTGACAGTGTACTTTGGCGTACCACATCATAGGCAACAAATAATCCTCTTCTGACCATACCCTCATTCTCTTCTACCGTACCCCGTTGCACCTGCAACAGTCCTTCACGTATCACGGCTTTTTCTCTTGTGCTGAGTTCCCGTACTCTTGTCATAATAGCTCGCATTGTCTCTTCTGGAGAATGATCACTGCCTATGATATCTGAGCCAGCACGATGTGCCTGCCATGCATCACCAACAACTGGGATCTTGACAAAGGCACCAGAAACTGACGTGGACTCTAGGTCCACCAGCATCTTTCTCACATCTGCTTTATTCATAGCAGAGGCTAGCAGTGTCTGTACAATGTTCTTCTCTTCAGATGAAAGCAACTGATCCTGCTCCATATATAACCTCACCATTCCACGAAGTTGCTTATCTGAAACAATCTCATTGATATCTGCGCTCGAATCTTCCAAACATACTCTGCGGATGGCTATTGTACTGTCTTTAACATAGACAGGTGTACACCGCTCTGCAGCGTCCAGTAGATCTCCCATAGGAGCTGTCTCATACATAGAAACCGTAAGCTCCTTTTTCACATCAGGAGTTAGGTCTGAACCAAGAATAGTCTTTTGTAGGGCAAATGCAGCATATACTGCACCCGCAGACGTTCTTTCCTGCGCTAGACTATCCAGGTCAGCATGTATTTGGTCGGCAATTACACCAGTATTAATACTCTGACCCGCTAATGACGTATCAACAAGATGGAGCTCTTCTAGGTAAAACGCCTGAAGTGCTATTACCAGGTCTGTCTCAAGCTCTTTTGTCAGTAGTTGTTCTGATTTCAGGGTAGTCAAATATGCACTTAGGACTTCATAGGACTGGTGCACCCCTGCCATACTCAAAGGTAGCTTCGATAGCTCAGTCTTTAATGGACTTGTGAGTGCCTCTAACCCAGAACTCTGTAGTACCTCCTCCATTTGAATCACATGTCCCACTACTAACTTTGCATGCCCAAGCATAAATACTTCTTGTGCTGCTCCAGAAATTGCAGAAGTAAACTTTATGAGAGTATTGCGTAGGGATGGCGTAGTGTATGTCAAACTTGCCTCAGGCCTCAGTAGGTGTATTCCAGAGAGTGTCTCTAGCGAAATATTTCTATAGGCTGCAATAGTCGTCTTATTTCCAAAACCTGTATGAGCTACCCTCAACTCCTTGGTCAAACGAGTGAGCTGAGAGATCTGCGAAGTAATACCATCAATACTTTTTAGACTTTCAATGCGAGGTCCGTATGTTTGTCGCTCTGCTTCAGAAAAGTCCTTTGTTTCCAGCAGGTTTTCAATAATTTTTGTTATACGTTGTACATTCTCACCAAGCTGCCCTATGAGAACAGTCTTATCCTCCTTACTAACGGTGGTATTATTGATATATGTATCAACCAATCCCGCGTAGCCCTCCAGATAGATTTCTGGCATAGCCTGAGCTGATATAACATCAGATACGGCAGCACTTCCCTTTCCTGCAATACGTTCAGTGTTATTAATTTTTGCTATATACACCTCACGTAACTGTGAAATGAGTTTATCAACTTGTGGTGCTAGTGGTGTTGCAGTCTCTGTATCCAAAGACCGTAACACTGCAGCCAACTGTGTCAGGTACTCCACTGAGTCATCTTTCTTTGTATCTAACTGAGATAACTCACCTGCATACATTGTCTTGTCTAGAGAACTTGGAATAGTATATAACGTTGCAGCATTGCTATCCAAAAGAGCTGCAAGTACTTCCTTTCTAGACTCAAAGTATACCAAGAGAGCTTCTACCTTTTCCGCAGATAATACTCCCGAACTAGTTTGCTGAGTTAAAAATGCAACATCTGCCTTAGCCTGCTCTTGCCCCTCCGTAGAAGCAAAAGAGATATGTCCATCAATCTTTTTTCGCACCTCTGCTATACTTTTTGGTAATACTTCAGGTAACTTTTGCTCACCTACAACCACAAACTGCAGACTAATAGTAAGTTCTTTTTTGAGCGCTGCAGAGAGTTTGGATTCCTTTATAAGGGAATACATTCTAGCTAACACTACTTTTTTATCATCTATATCACTTCGCCCCTCAAATAGCTCTGCCTCACCCATGAGCTCATCAAATAGTGTCGTTTCTATATCGGCATTTGTTATCTTACTTTTAAATGTACGTAGGTCATCAAGATATATCCCCCGTTCGTGACATACAAGATGAGTAATTCCCGTGGACAGCATCACTTGGCCCAAGGTAGTACAATCAAATAATGCAGTTTCATCAAAGACCCCATACCCCCGTAG
>JBBKXV010000297.1:0-1241 GCA_037969665.1 Candidatus Altimarinota bacterium | reverse complement strand
ATCACCATACAAAACTCCACATACTCCGGTGACCGTATTCACTCGCCCCATCTAGCACATAATCTAAGTACAACTCTTAGTTACTCGATACCAGTCTCATCTGCAAAGTGATACGAGGTTTTTCGGTACTCTAGAGCATGGTGCGTCACTGTATTGCTCTCTGTATTGTAGATGGCAAAGTAAGGATCTTGTCTCCAGCCTACAAGGTTTCCAGGGTTAACCAACCACGTTGTCCCAGACTTTTCCTTGAGTTTAAAGTGACTATGTCCATAGGCCACGAGATCAAACTCACCAAAGGTCACCAACTTTTCTGCAATACGAGGAAAATGGGTAAAGGCTATTTTCCTTCCTCCAAGAGTCACCTCCCCCACATCTACATAAGCAGTGATCCCACGCTGTGCACATGCCTCCGACATGACTTCCAGATCATCTTCATTATTCCCCATGACATAGTAGATAGGTAGGTCAGTCTCAAATGCCTCTAGTGTTTCTACCTGCGCCATATCCCCGCAGTGAATGATAGCCTCCACAGAAAACTCCTCCGTAGCACGATGGAGTACGTGGTGTATATGTGGCACAAAGTCATGGGTATCTGCAATGAGTAGGATATTCATATTAATGTATTATTTCCCCCAAACGGCAAGTACATTTCCTGCGGGATCACTAAAGTGAAACCTACGGCCACCTGGAAAAGAAAAGATTGGCTCTACTACTGCTCCACCACACCGTTCCACAGTCACTAGGGACGCCTCCACATCATCTGAGTACAAGATTACCAAGGGATTTCCCATAAAGATACCATTACCTTTTGCAAAACCCCCGTCTATAGTACCATCACTAAATGCAGTGTACTCTGGTCCGTAGTCAGTAAACTTCCAACCAAAGGCCGTGGAGTAAAAGTGCTTTACTTCCTCAAAACTCTCTGCTTGAAACTCAATGTAGTTTATCTTGTGATGTGTATTCATGAGATTGAAAGTAATATTGTTTTTATGATAACATGAGATCTTCAAATGATGAACTAAGAAGGCGTAGCATTTTCTGTACATAGACTACTACAAAGAACTCTACGACTCATCACACATGTCATCTATCAATTTTTTCGCTCTGAGCATCTTGTAATTGGGTTCTATATTTTTCCCTCCGATCATTATTGTGAAACTTGAGCATAACATCTGAGACTACAATGGAGGAGCTAACCGAAGTAGGAACAGGTAAAAGGTCCATTTTTCTCTTTTGTATAA
>JBBKXV010000296.1:0-2139 GCA_037969665.1 Candidatus Altimarinota bacterium | reverse complement strand
CCTCCATATGACTAGTAAAGGGCATCATATCAAACATGCGCAGGCTTCTGAGCTCATACTTTTCTAAAAGCAAAGCTGCATCCGCAAAAAATGTATCAGGCGAACAAGACACATAGATCAACTTTGTGGGAGCAAGATGTACAATATGTCCCACACTTTCCGCACCCAATCCCTTGCGAGGAGGGTCTACAACAACGGCATCAGGTCGCTCTGTGAGGGATAACAGCCGGACATCCTCTTTTACAAAACGTATATCCTCAACGCCATTGCGTACCATATTTTTCTTAGCCACTTGAACCATCTCCTTATCAATCTCAACACAGGTCACATCCAAGTGAGGAAACGCTTTTTTCATAATAATACCCATGGTCCCCGTACCAGAAAACAAATCATAGAGTATACCCTGCTTTGGTACAATGGTGGAAACGTATCCGTACAGCAGCCCTGCTACCTCCGTATTGACTTGAAAAAAAGCATCCGGACCAATTTCAAAGAAAAAACGCTCTCCACGAACATCCACATGATGCACCAGTGTGTTCTCTCCGCTCAAATGATGGTATTCCTTGGCGGTGGTATCGTACCAGTACAGACTATGTACACCTATATTACTTACGATGGTAACATCCGAGCTCAAAATAACCATATGCTGTCCTTTGGCGTTTTCTCGTATCTCCACCTCCGTCACACTAGGGGGCAATGTACTTACCATTGCCTCTGCCAGAGCCCATGTCGACTTGCTCATCACATGGCACTCCTCAATATCAAACCCATCATGACTCAGCATCTTTCGCTGCGTGAGCTTGCCATTGCGGATATAAAACCGAATATTGTTGCGATAGCCATATGGCCTAGGCGCCTTGATCGAGGGCAACAATACTTCTTTGAGCTCAGGAGCTATCTCATGCAAAGACTTGAGCAGGAGCTCTGTTTTGATCTGCACACTGTCTTTGTAGCTCATATGCCTCAAATGACATGCACCACACGTCCCATAGTGCTTACAATCTGAGCGAACACGCCTTGCAGAGGGTTTTAGTATTTCTAAAGGTAAAGCTAGCCTTACCTTTCCTTTCTCCTGCATGACCTTTGGCACGCACGTCTCACCTGGCAACGTAAAAGGTACCTCATACTCATACCCTCCATTAGAAGCAACACCATTGCACCGCTCGTTGAGAGTTTTTATTCGTAACACCTCAGAGTGCAAGGCCTATTTAGGAGTATTCTTTTTTGCTTTCTTGGTTCGGTTTCTTTTCATGACTGTATTATTGTGTATCTCCAAATGTTACCGCCACCTCCACTGACCGGTCGTATTCACCTAAGCCAGAGGGATTTGCATTGGAAAATACTACTCGCCCCTTGCCCTGTGGTGCATCATGAAGTATCACCTCTCCCTTAAATGGAACAAAGTCCTCAGTCATCCAGTCACCTGTGGTAAAGGCGATACCCTCTCCTAGCAATCGTCCATCCTCATGGAAAACATAGATAGATGCTGCGGCCTCAAAAAACCAAGTGCCACGTGCCTCTCCCTTTACCTCGATGGATTGCCCAACTATTTGGTTTTCCGTAGGTACTACAATACGTATATCACTACTTACCTTAGGTATCTCTCTTATCTGTGCCCCCGTCATACTCACTGGATGTTCCTGACTTTTATTTGCACGAAACATGGTGTTTGTAAGGATGATGACCAGTATTGCAATAGGAATCGCTGTCCAAAGAAGAATTTTATTATTCATCGTGATGATCTGAAATAGTAAAAACACTCTACATACCTACCATGATCATACCACAGGGTACAATATCCCCTATCCCTTCTTTACAAACACCAGATTTTCCTCTGTTGAGTACTTTCTTGAGTACCTAAACCCGTCCTTTTTATACATTTTGAGATCTTCAATATCATCTATCTTTTCCTCTACAATCCAGTTGGCCATGAGTCCTCGGTGTCTCTTGGCAATGAGTGCGATGGTCTTTGGCACTCCTACTTTTTGAATTTTAAAGTCTATATCGATTACAGTACCTTGTAGTTTTTTTCTATCTATTGCTCGCATATACTCCTTGGAGGCAAGGTTGAGTAATATTTTTTCTTTTTTTAGTAAGAAATTGACCTCCTTGGTAATAGTATCCTTCCAAAAACCATAC
>JBBKXV010000295.1:0-1303 GCA_037969665.1 Candidatus Altimarinota bacterium | reverse complement strand
TAGCTCAGAAATATACTTAAATGTAGAGTCTGATGCCCGCGATAGTGTATACTTCGCCGTTGCTGACGTAGCCACATCGTTCAGTACCGCCACCGCCTTTTGAAGCATGTCGATATTGTCCACAGGGGACTTTGGCTTCTTGATAGGATTTACTGTAGTGTACTCACCTGCATTTGCTAGGTCATCCTTTGATGTTACCCTGAGCACGTACTCGTGACCTGACCTCAGTGCTAGTCCAGACATCTCATAGCTATATGTCCCGTCATCTCGTACTGTCAGTGCTGACACATCTCCCTTTTCACCTGTAGTTGTGTTGATAGCCTGCACCTTGAGCTCAGATACTACTCCTTGGTTTTGATCCTTGGCAGTAAAGTTCCACACGGCTTTATTATTTACCACTGCTACTTGCGTAGGTAGGATATCTGGAGCCTTTGTATCGTGGGTTATGGTTTTCTTGTATACTGTTTCCTTATTATTGGCGTCCTTTAGTGTGATCACCACTTCGTTGGCTTTATTTGCCTCCAAGGCGATCTCTGGAGTTGAAAAGGTAGTACCGTAGTCTGCCTTGGCTCGTTGTCCTGAGGCTTTTTCTACTCCTGCGATGGTGACTTTATATGTGATATTGTCACCTGTTGAAGTCACTTTTGTAATAGGTAGCGTGATCTTTGCTTCCTTTGTACGTAGAGCTGTGGTAGACATCTCGAGTGACGCTCCATCGATAGTCACTGTGACTGTAAATGGACCAAATCTCTCTCCTACCTTTTGCCCAGTGGCGTCGTAAAAGTTGATGTAAAAATCTGTATGAGCACCTGGCTCGAGATAGATTGTCCCACTATATGGATGCTTTGCACCCTCTACACTGTTTTCAGTGATGGTATAAAATACTTCCCCAGCACTAAATGTCACATTGAGTGGGATGGTTGTAGTAGAAGATGATCCACTAAGAGTGATGGGAGTACCTCCAGTGATAGTTGGAGGTGTCACTGTGACTACCTCTTCTACATTGAGCTTAAAGCGCTCTCCAGTGTTTTTGTTTCCCACCTTATCCTCTGCTCGTACACATATATACTTTGCACCTGCCTCAAGGCTTGTCACTGTAAATGATGACAGAGATGATGCTGGAACTGGTTTCCAACCATTGGAGACACTTGCACATGTCTGATCAGATGAGATCGTAGTATAATCCAAAGATGCACAACCAGCTCCAGTATCAGCACAGGTGATTGGTACTGATGTAGTCACAGTTGTACCTACATTTGCAGTTACCTGTGGCGCCACTGCGTCCACCTTACCTGTATATGTA
>JBBKXV010000294.1:0-2922 GCA_037969665.1 Candidatus Altimarinota bacterium | reverse complement strand
ATTATATATTATATATGTTTATGGACCTCAATAAAGTCATGCTTATTGGAAACCTTACGGCTGATCCAGAGCTAAGACAGACCACCACTGGTCAAAACGTAGTATCTTTTAGCATTGCTACAAACCGTAGCTACAAAGATAAGGCAGGACAATGGGTATCTCAAGCTGAGTTTCACAATGTAGTGGCATGGGCAAATCTTGCTGAGCGCATCAGCCAGTATTGTTCCAAGGGAAAGAAAGTATATATTGAAGGGCGTCTTCAAACACGTACGTGGGAAGATAATAATGGAGTAAAGCACTACAAAACAGAAGTAGTAGCTGATAATGTTATCTTTCTTAATAAAGGGGATGGTGGATCAATGCCCTCTGACGAAGGAGGTATGATGGACTCTGTCACAGAAGTGACTCCACAAATGAACTCTATGGGTGATGAAGAAATTAGCATTGAAGATGTTCCGTTTTAACCTTTATTCTGTCAACCAGAGTAACAAAGTCATAAAAGGAGGACGCCCTACGGTGTGCCTCTTTTTTTCTACGCACACGAGACGATCATTACCACAAAGAGTAAAGTAAAAACCCCTTGGATAATTGCTATTAGAGTACATTTCGCTATAGTGGAGGGTGATTTATTTTCACTTTGAAACTATGACTGGTAAACCAAATACACTTCGCATTGTTGCTACTATTACACTTCTTGCATCACTTTTTATCATATCTGTTCCCTCTGGGAATAGTCAGTCTAACAACTACGTAGACAGCATTAAACTCTTTATTTCATGGACTCCCACGGCAGGAGAAATTGCAATAGGTAGCGGTAGTACCATGAGTGGAGCACTCATATGGGATGGGTCTATTGACACAAACCAAGGTACACTAAACCTTGTTCGGCCACTTTTTGACGAGGACGAGGACTACCTCACCAGTGAAGTATCTCCAATTACCTTTCAATCTGAGACCATGCCTGAAGATACAGATGGTCTTTATCTTAGCATTACCAATGCTGCTACAGACAGCACAATAACTATTACCTTTGACAACCAGCCTGACATTACCTTGCCACTCCGTTACTTTCTCTCGGATAAAACGTATACATATACCAAACATGGTGCGACAGTACTGATCACAAGAGAAGACTTTACTATTGATAAAGGAACGATCACTGGGCAATTTGACTCTTGGAAACGCAACATCATCCGTACTTGTCTTGAGGAAGGTACTGATGAGGCAACATGTATTAAGCTCAATGAATTTGCACTTGGAAAAGGATATCATGCACTCTGGTCTAAAAAGTTTCGAGCTCTCAAGTCCCTTGAAAAAGCAGTAGAAACTGGAACAGGTAGCACAATGGTCAATGCAGATGTCTTACTATTTACTCCACGCTCACAGTTACGTGAATTTTTACTACAGCACTTTGACCAGCTAGATCTAAGTACACTTAGTGATATTAATGGACGAATCGAATATTTTTTAGATACCACTGGTGGATTTCGTACTAATAACCTTCAGGAAAAACTAAGAGATAAGTTTGAGCTACTTTCTGGAGAGCTGCCCGCTACAATCCGAGAAACTGGACAACTACAGGGAGATCTTTATACAAAGTGGTCACAAGTCATGAGTAGCCTCAATGATCAACAAAAAGTGTTATTACGATCTATACTAGGAGATGTTCGCCCTGAGCTATTTGCTAAACTAAATGCTCTTAGTCTACGTGACCTTGGAATAGCGGCGAGAAGACTATTATCCTTTACAAAGGAAACTCTTGCGGAACATGGTACAAGATATATTGATCAACTGATTACTGTATCAACTCTACGTAAGCAATTTGAGCAGGTGAAGGGATATCTCAGCAATAGTGATAGTATAGCCATCGAAAATGCTTTAAAGACACTTGAAACAGAGTACCTATACAAAAGCACTCTCACCCCTATCATTTACAAAAAGTTAGAGGACCTTTTTGCCACTGTAAAGGCTCAAAGTCGAGATGCTGTCCACCAAGATGTGGAAGGCATCACAAAGGATGTGGATGCAGCAATTACCCTATCCAATAGTGAAAAGATAGCGCTGCAGCTCACTGACTTTAATGATGTACCAGAAAGTGCATGGTATAACTCCTACGTACGTGAGGCGAAGAAGCTTGATATCATATCAGGGTACAAAGATAAAACTGGTAAGACAATAGGTAGCTTTGGTCCATCAAATACCCTCACTGTGGGAGAACTACTCAAAGTAGCACTCAAACTAGCTGAGGTGGGAGAAAAGCCCATTGAAAACAAGACACACTGGGCTGAGGGCTACCTCCAATCTGCAAAGGAAATTGGCATCACCCTAGCAAAAAATAGTAACCTTGACCTCAATAGACCTGCCACTCGTGCAGAGGTCACTCAGAGCTTTCTAGAGGCCTTTGGGATATATCCACCAACCATAGAAGATACTGATTTTACTGATGTATCTCCCCTACCTCTCTATGGAAAATATATCCAGTATGCAAAGGATCTAGATATCATCAGCGGGGACGACACTACTAGCAACTTTAGACCTCATGAGCCTATCAACAGAGCTGAAGTGGCCAAAGTGATCTCAAACATGTATCACTATGTGAGATATCCACTGGAGGTTTCTAAGGTAACTGGGGATCTTGCAACAGAGTAAAACCAGTAAATATGTGATCAAAAAAAATAGCCCTAAGGGGCTATTTTAAAGTGTATATGGACATACTTCTAAGTATACGTAGCTCAACCGCTCTCTTATATTAATTACTCCTTTTGAAAAAGAAAAAGCCCTACACCTCCTTGTATACTCTCCCCTTTGAACGTAAATTTTCTTGCCAATACAAAATTTTTGAACCCATCGGGATCATACACGCGTATCGTAGAAAGCAACACTTCAGTCTTCGCAAGCAAAGTGATATGATATCCTCTATAG
>JBBKXV010000293.1:0-10206 GCA_037969665.1 Candidatus Altimarinota bacterium | reverse complement strand
TTGTCTAGGGAAATACCTATGTTTTCAATATTCTCTATGTTTTACTTATCAATTTGTGAAAACGCACCACCTGTAACCCTTTCCCAAAAACACTTTTTACCTGTTCTTTAAATCTCTCCACATCTCCCGTCACAATATACTCTGTCTTACCCACAGAATTTGTATCCGTAGAGCCAGCCCATTGCTCTAGCATCTGTACTGCAACAGGATGAGGACTGCTCACCACCCTTACATGTTTACCCATGATCCTCTTTATATCACGCTCTAACACTGGATAGTGAGTGCACCCAAGGATCAAAGTGTCGATATTGGCATCTTTAAATGACCGTAAATAGTTTTTTAGGATAATATTTGTCTCAGGCTTTCCTGCCCTTGCCTCCTCTATCAAGGGGGTGAGCAATGGCGTTGCCTTTGATGTCACCTGAATACCTGCATTGATACCAGCTATCACCTGCTCAAAGGCAGCAGAAGCAATGGTCGCTCTCGTAGCAATGACACCTATACTACCCTTGGTATGCTGCACTGCATGCTCCGCAGTGGGAACCAAAACACCATATAACTGCTTATACCCTAACTCCCTTGCATACTCCAATGTGTTGGCAGACAAGGTATTACAAGCCACCACTACGGCATCACAGCCCTTTTCATGATATAAGAACTCTAAGGATTCCTTGGTATATGCCTTGAGTTGATCCAGAGACTTATCACCATAGGGAACCCTAGCATTGTCTCCTAAAAACACATACTCATGCCAAGGCATAACCTTTTTTAATTGAAAAAGCACAGTGAGCCCTCCTAGTCCAGAATCATATACTCCAATCTTCATCAATTACATCATTATATTTACTACCCAAAAGTATAGTTATTTTGGTCAGTAGATATAGTCAAAATTTTAAATATAGAAAAGACTTTCTCAATACACAAATAGCATTTCTCAAATTCCATAATTTTAAATTCATTAATTTCTAAATTCCCTTATACTCTTTTTGACTGATTTTCAACCTCACTCCAATGAAATTTACCAAGGAACAATTTAAGAAACTCGAAGAGCTTTCAAAACTGCGCCTTTCTGTGGAAGACGAACTGCGCTACGCTACAGATATAGAAGGAGTTTTAGCCTATGCGGAGGAGCTGTCTGCCGTAGATACCACGGGAGTGCTTCCCACTTCACAGGTAACGGGTCTCAGTAACATCCAACGGACAGATGATGTTACTCAGCAAGAGCTAGAGTCTGGGAGTACACTTTTAGCACACAGTAATCAAGAAGTGGAAATGAAACAGATCAAAGTACCTAACGTATTATAAGCATGATTTCAAAGATAAAAGTACTACGAGAGCTCTTAGATAATAAAAAAGTATCCATCCTCGAGCTCACACAGGAGTATATTGAAAAAGCAAAGGCTACACAAAAAAAGACCAATGCTTTTACCTATATTGCAGAACATGAAGCTCTTGAGGCTGCAGCTTCTGCTGATACACAGGAAGCTAGCTCACCTCTCCATGGACTTCCCTACTCTCTTAAGGATATTATTTCTACCAAGGGTATCCCAACCACTGCAAGCTCAAAGATGCTTGAGGGGTACGTCCCAACATTTGATGCTACGGTGGCAGAGCGTCTCAAAGCATCTGGGGCGATTTTAATAGGGAAGAATAACTGTGATGAATTTGCCATGGGAGGATCAAACGAAAATTCAGCCTATGGAGTAGTAAAAAATCCCCACAATACATCAAAAGTCCCAGGGGGGTCCTCAGGGGGTAGCGCTGCTGCAGTGGCAGATGGAGCCTCTGTATTTAGTATTGGTACTGACACAGGAGGATCTATCAGACAACCCGCTGCTTTTTGTGGTGTGGTGGGCACAAAGGTTACTTACGGCCTTGTTCCACGGCATGGAGTGATGGCTATGGCTTCATCCTTTGACACGGTTGGTCCCATCACTAGCTCTGTGTATGACTCTGCAGTGGTCTTGGATCATATAGCAGGTCAAAGTAGTCACGACATGACGAGTATCAAAGGACCTCTAGGGTCATATGTTGATGCCATTGGGAAAAGTGTAGATGGCATGACGATAGGAGTACCAAAAGAGTACCTAGAGCTACTTGATGAGTCTATGAAGACTACCATTATGTCTTCACTAGACCTTCTCAAAGCAAAAGGTGCAACTATAAAAGTGGTTTCTCTCCCTCAAACAAAACATGCCCTCAGTACCTACTATATCTTAGTGCCTGCTGAAGCGAGTAGTAATATGTCACGATATGATGGACTTCGTTATGGCCCTACAGTCACCGAACCAAAAAATCTAGAAGAACTCTACCTTGCAAACCGCACCAATGGATTGGGTGATGAAGTAAAGCGAAGAATCCTTTTAGGAAGTTTTGTCCTTTCTCACGGGTACTATGATGCATACTACCTCCAAGCACAAAAAGTGCGCACACTCATTATCCAAGATTTTGCTAATGCTTTTAAGGACGTAGATGTGATTGCTGGTCCTGTAACTCCAAGCGTTGCCTTTGATATTGGTGGAAAAAAAGATCCCATGGATCTCTACAAGGAAGATGTCTTTACTATACCAGCCTCTTGCGCTGGCATTCCAGGGATGAGTATCCCAGTGAGCAGCAAGGGTGGATTACCCATAGGGTTACAGTTGCTAGCTCCACAACAAGGGGAAGGAAGACTCTTTACTGTGGCTAGCATGCTAGAGGAGCTTATAGGTTTTAGCCTGTAGTTCTATGCATGATGGTACTTCCCACCATGCATAATATCGAGGCCGCGGTACAATTGTTCTAAAAAGAATAGCCTCACCATCTGATGTGACGTGGTCATGGTGGACAATGACAATCGTAGGTGTACGTGAGGCTGTAAGAGCGAAATATCTACGCCAAAAGCACCTCCAATAATACAAGTAACATGACCACTTTGATTTTTCTGCTCTTGAAGCAGATCTGCAAAATCCTCCGTATTCATCTGCCTTCCAGCTACATCCAGATAGACCACAAAGTTATCCTTTGGAATAGCCTTGATAATTGACTCCGTCTCTTTTTTTATACAAGTCACGATAGGTTTTTTAGAAAAAGGAACCTCTGAACATTCGATGACATCTAACGCAGTGTATTTTTGAAGCTGTGTCTTATACTTGGATACACCATCGTGGATAAACCCAGCCTTTGACTTTCCCACCCAAATCATCGTTATTTTCATAGTAGTTGTGTTGAATACTGTTATGACCGCAGCGCTTCTATCCCTGGCAGTGTACCTTTTTCCATGTACTCTAGCATAGCACCTCCTGAAGTCGAGACATAACTATAATGACTCATGTCGAGACCTATTTTTTGCAGCACTTCCACCGTATCTCCTCCTCCAATCAATGTATATGCATCTTTATTTTTAGCTATGGCTGCAGCAACTCTAGCGGTTCCTTCCATATACGCTGTATGTTCTATCAAGCCCATAGGACCATTCCAGATAATCATTTTTGACTTTGCAATAACTCTCTCAAAGATCTCTACTGTTTCCTTTCCAATATCATAGATACGCATTTGAGATGTTACTGATTCTCTCTTAATATCTATATGCAGTGTACTGTCCTCTGAATCACTGACAATGACATCAGTAGGGATAACAAAGGCATCGTGATCCTTCTCTATTTCTAACATAATACTTCTTGCTTGCTCAAGATACTCTTGTTGACAATAGGATTCACCTACCTCGTAGCCCTGTGCTGCTAAAAATGTATTTCCTACCCCTCCGCCCAAAAGAAAGGCATCTGCAGGATGGACCAGTCGCTCCAGTACCCCAATCTTGGTATCTACCTTTGCCCCACCCAATATGACACACATGGGGTGCTCTTTATATTCTAAGGCATGAGTCAGCTCAGTGTACTCCATTTCAAAGTGAAACCCTGCAAAAGACGGTGCCATAACCTCTGGCAGCCTTGTGACAGATGCATGTAGCCTGTGGGAAGCAGAAAAGGCATCATTGACATAGATATCAGCCCCCTCAGCTAACTCCTTGGCAAAGGTAAGACTATTTTCCTCCTCCCTAGGATCAAAGCGTATATTTTCAAGCATGATAATCTTTGTGGAGTGCTTTTCAAAGTGTTTGAGGTATCCACCACCTAGTTGCTGCAATGAAATTACCGGTACGGGACATGCCAGCTGCTCTGACACGTATACACCAATAGGTTTCATGGAGAGCTCTTCATCATACGTACCTTTTGGACGCCCAATATGGCTTATCACTACAACATAAGCCCCCTGATCCAGTAAGTTTTTGATAGTGGGCAGACTCATATCTACTTTAAGTGGATCTTTTATTACACCATGCTCCAAGGGGATGTTTGCATCGATACGTACCATGACAATCTTTCCTGCCAATCCTATACGTTCTGCCTCTGAAAGAAACTTCATAATTATACAGTTTGTGAAATACGTGTTCATTGTAACATTTCTAGGGGGGCAAGTCATTTTTAGATTTTCAGTTTTCCAGTGGAGTCTGCTATGTTAGCATGGTGGTGGTTCACTTTATAAAGTCACTCAATCATGGAGCATAAAGCTAAGCGTTCCTTTCTAAAGAATAAGCATCTTAGTACCTTTACCTCTCTGTTTACAAAAAGTAGCAGAAATCTTTTCCACCAGACAACCATAGAAGAAAAGATTGTCATCATTGCATCACTGATCGCAGCAGTATGTGTATTTTTGCCATGGTTTTCTATCAAAGACACCACCATAACAGGAACAAACAATCTACTCTATAGTATTGGATACCTGATTCTTTTTTCAGCCATTATGGGTATCTTTTCAGTGATATGGGCTATGCAAGGACGACCTCTTCCAAGAATACTATCATCTTTTGCACTAGTTCATGGCATTGTAGGGGTACAACTCCTCCAGCTTGGAGCAATTGCCTTTACCGTTATCCACTCATTGGACCGGATTTTTATACCAACAGATGAGGTAGCTACCAATCCTATGATTATCATGTTTTGTGGTGTTGCAATCCTAGGGGCTGCTCTCTTTGAAAATGTCGATAACAAAAGGAAATCAAGAAAAACCATTGTCTCTCATGTGACCGATACTCATTCCGATGATACCGCAAAGGTACTTATGGGCAATGACTAGTTTGACATAGCTAATTTTTTTGCCTGATCTTCCATCAATATGGACTCTATGATAGGTCCAATATTTCCATCCATAATACCTGGAATATTATTCCAGCTCTTTTTAATACGATGATCTGTCACTCGATCTTGTGGAAAATTGTATGTTCTAATCTTTTCAGACCGATCACCAGAGCCAATCTGAGAAGAACGCAAATCCCCCTGCTCCTTTTGGCGTTTATCTTCTTCTAGTACGTATAGTCGAGAACGCATCACCTCTAGGGCCTTTTCTCTATTTTTATGCTGAGAGCGCTCATCCTGACACTCCACCACAAGTCCTGTAGCAATATGAACCATCCGAACAGCAGAGTCCGTTTTATTTACCTTTTGTCCACCTGCGCCTGATGCTCTACAAGTGGTTATTTCTAGATCCTCAGGCTTAATATCTATTTCCACAGCTGCTACTTCTGGCAATACGGCCACAGAGGCTGCAGAAGTATGTACTCGCCCCTGACTCTCTGTGGCAGGAACACGCTGTACGCGATGCACACCACTTTCAAATTTAAATTCTCCAAAGGCACCTTCCCCTGAAAACTTCATCACCATTTCTTTAATACCAGCTCCTGTTACTGTTTCACTAGAGCTCATCACCTCTGTGGTCCATCCTTTGATCTCAGCATAACGGGAGTACATACGGACAAGCTCAGCAGCAAATAAGGCAGCCTCCTCTCCTCCTGCACCCGCCCTTACTTCTAGTATCATATTTTTCTCATCATTGGGGTCCTTTGGGATCAATGCGATTTTAATTTCCTCTAACAACTGCTCTTCCCTTTCCTTTGATACTGCCAGCTCCTCCTTTGCCATAGCAAGGTAATCCTCATCTTTTTCATTATCCAATATCTCCAGTGCCTCTTTCTTTGACGCCTCTACGGTTTTATATTCCTCAAATAATCCCACTACAATCTTAAGTGATGACTGTCTCTGGGCTAACTTTGCGTACTGTTTATAATCATTTGCCACTTCTGGCTTCATGAGTTCTTGTTGTATTTCTATGTACTCTTGTTCTAGAGTTTGTAATTTCTGTATCATCTTATTGGTATATATAGACCGCCAAAGTCTATAGGTGACAATTGCAATTGTCAACGTAAGGAGTAGTATACTGGAGATTGCGCATCAATATGCAATCTCTGGTATACTACTAAGAATGACCTTTTTCACTGCAATCATGGAAACCAATACTATCAACCACACACCAAGCAGTAGCCCAACCTCACCTTCACGGGTATCCACTAGTGCTGATCTCGTCAGCAGTGGCGTAGGAGAAAAGATTGGGCAAGTAGTAGAACAGGTAGAAAAGACCACTACCCGCCCTCAAGGCACTCAACAAGGACAATCTGGACAACGTAAAGGAAGAAGTTCAACTCCAATGATCCAATTTAAACAACCTACTACAGAGCAGGAATATCGAAGGATTGCATCTCATATTATTTCCAAACAAATAGAAGGAGTACGGGCAAAAGTTGAGGCACTACGTCAGTCTAAAGAAAGTACAGCATACGAAATGAGTAACTCTATCAAAGAATTACGGAGACTTACTAACCTGCTTGAGTCACTGATCACCATGTCTCTAGCAAAGCTCAAAGAATTTTACAAAAAACTCTTTCCAAAAGCAGGCTAATCACTTGAGACGAGAGTCACATCTCGGTCATATATCAAATTTTTCACATGAATTTGTCCGCCCTCACCAAGGGACATGCTTTTTTGCATAGCAATAGCTCCATTACCAGGAGAGTGTATAAGAGAAAGTTTATACGTTGCCCCAAGATCCTGAGGAAGACGATATGTCAGTGTAGTTTTTACTCGTTGTCCTGCCAATACATTGCTTGTAAAACCAAATACGGTGAATCCTAGCTCTTCGCTCACATCAATATCCTCAATAGCTACCCCCACTGCCTTGGTGAGCTTGCTGCCCTTAGGAACATAGTACCGGACATATTCTTTGTTTTCCCCGGCACCTAAGATCGTCAAGAGGTCATCCGTGACCTTGATATCATATATACCTAAAAGATTTTTCAGGTATATAGCCGTATCAGCACTCCAAAGATGCTGCTTTGTCAGGCTAACTGTATCTGTAAGCATCCCCTCTACCCTCTCCGTATGATGAGTCAAATACCGGGTGACATAATGATCAGACTTATTACCTGAGACTGATGTGGGGACATAGAGAAAACTATCACCATCAGATGGGCTACTTACTCGACCAGAAAATGAATACGTATCAAAGAGCTGTTGTACCTTGGTATCAAAGGAAAAGCCCATCACCTGCTTTGTCGCTATACCATCAAGTAACTGTAAGAGACCTGCTGGATTGGACTGTATCGTATGGAAAAATAGATCTGAAAGCTCTGAAGTGATTTCTTTTAGATATGATTTGGGGTCCTTGGCATCCACCTTTGCCTCAATGAGAGCAGAAAGTACAGTCAACGCATCTTTTGCTGGCACATCATGACCAGCAATTGGCAACGTACCCACATACCCAAGTGCCTCCGTGGCAAATCTATCTGTCACTGCAAAAATCCCATCAATACTAGGCCCATTGTACTTATCCAGAAACCACGAAATTTGTTTCGCAGAGGTGGGAAAATCTGGCCAGTAGTTGCTATCACGCAACCGTAGCTCGTGTTGAAAGTCAGCAAGACCAGTAGGTACATCCAAGGTTTGTAAAATCTGACCGTCGATATGATACGTATCTTCTATATGCAGATCTTCAATATACCCACTATTGATTTTGATAAATAGCATTGTTCCAAAAAAACCACCTGTTGCCCTGGCCTCTCCGGTATTTTCTAGCAGTACAACGTAATGACGAGGACCATCATCTCCAAGTAATGTAAGGAGTGCATCCTTGCTGGCTTCCACTTGATCTATAATCACCAATAACTCTCGTATGTATGTCGTCACCACATCAACATTTTCTTTGATATGCGCAGGCAAAAACCGACTATCAATAGTTTCGAGCTGCTTGAGAGAAAGTCGCAACCCAGGAGTCACCTCACTCATAAGACTCTCCCATTGGTAGCTCAAATAGGTTGTGATACTTTTATACTTTGCACGAAGGTCATCTGGGGAAAGAGTTACCATGTCTACGGTAAATTCTTGTAGAGAATCCCCAGTCCGCAACATTGCCATGCTGGAAACAGCCAACTGATCATAAATATCAATGAGCTGTAATACCTTTGCATTGGTGGATCCAATATTAGTGGAGGAGGTGATGAGCTGTGGTAGCTCACCTTTTATACGTTGTAACTCTAGACGCATGCCCTCCACTTGGGTGATCACCTCCCTGAGGTCTCCTTGACCAATGTGTCCAGCAAGCAAGGGTAACTGTGCCTGCTGCACCTCAGTGGACAATGTCTCTACATCTTGCTGAAAACGCTGTGCCACCACCACTCCTCTCATCAGTGATACCGTCACAAACATAACAATCATTCCTGCTGCAAAAAGTACCTTTTGAGTCTGAGGCAAGGTACCTGTCACGCCTATGATATCTACAGCTACGCCCCTCACCCCCACCATACTCTGAGCTATATCTCTTTTAATATAACGCGACCATACTCGTGCCCACTTCAAACACTCAAGTAATATAGATACTTTGGGTATTTGAGGCACTACTGGAGTCTTTACTTCCGTGGACATATCCACAACAGAAATAGCCTCAACATTCTTAACCTGGTCCAAAGAAGAAAGGTCCAGAGGACCCTTCTTGGGTCGCCTAAACATCATCTAATCGGTATAAGGTAAAGGTTACTCTGTCTTTCAGAAATCTTCCTCCAAAAAGAACACGAGGCAGCAGATCCTGAATAGTAGAAGACAGTTGAAAGGTAGATAATATCCCACCATACTGCTCTTGACTAAGGACACCGGCATAAGAGGCTCCATAAGGAAAATACGTGTACCCATCTACATCTTCTTGCAGCAATGCTCCCGTTGCATTTGCTATGGATATTCGCTCCTGATCTACTGTGTCATACTGGTAAGATCCCAGGTACTCCAACTCTCTCATGGTCGTTCCTGAGACAGTAGACTCTTTGACCAGCTCCTTATCTAAGGCTAATACTTTCGTGATGGTACCGTCAGGCAAGATCTCTTCCTTTTCTCTATATGCTTTAGAAAAAATAAAGGAGTCTTTTGCCAGATCTCTCCAATGCTCTGTAGTATTTTTGTCTGTAATAATTGTCATTTTCCACTTTCCAGCACTGTCAATTTTCCATACGACCTCTCCTTGAGGAAGACCATGTGCTAGCATATCCTCTGCATCCAACAGGCGGATATTATCTTGTAGCAGTGATCCCAGATACCCCTTTGCAATGGCGTGAAGTGTCTCATACTTTTGATCTTTAAGATATGCTAGCACACCACTTGCATGAGTCCCGGAGGATACAGCGATTCCTCTTGTGGATTGCTGTACTAGATCTAAGATCGCCTCTTTCGACAAACGCCTACTATTGATATCGGCACTTAAGTCCGGCGTAATATATGCAGCCATATGTGTATACAGGCCGACATCCGCATCGTACTGTACTGTCCCCGCCACTCCCTTGATCACGTCTAGAGCGCTAGCGATAAATAGCTCCTGTGATGGTATTGCCTCAGCAAATACCGCAGTACTCATCGTATATAATAGTCCTGTATCCATGAGTTGTGCGTAGGCAAGCCCTTGGGTTGTCCACTCATCTGGTCGAGGTAAGCTAGCTATGGATGGATGCTCCTTATCTACTTTCAGCCCCTCCATGGTTTCATCACCAAACAGATAGACTCTCATACCATCTACCACTTCAGAGGGAAATAGCGCTGCTAGCTTCTTTTCTAAGGGTCCCTTTTCCTCTCGTTCATTGGCATTGAACACCACGGCACCTCCTTGATTATACCAGAGGACATACGCCTTTGTTATCCCCATTCTGTCCAACTCAGCCCATGCTGTATCATAGGGTAACTCACCCAAGTATTCAGCGACAATGGAGTTTATACCTACCTGTTTCACTGCTTTTTTCCATATATCTTTATGCTCAGGGTCCAGTCTCAACTCCACCAAACTAAGCAACCCTTCATGTCG
>JBBKXV010000292.1:0-5772 GCA_037969665.1 Candidatus Altimarinota bacterium | reverse complement strand
CTTCTTTTTTCAGCACTTATAAAAAGATGTCAGCACAAGAAGCTGTGGATACCATTACAGATACTTTACGAGCATTATGAACCGAAACATAGTCATAGAAAAAGGAATGTTGTGGGTAATCATCTTTGGAGCTGTCTCTGGGCTACTCTATATTCTTGCACTCCCTTATCTCTATCTACTTTTTGGAACGCTCTTGGCGACGTTGAGTTTAGGCCTGTGCACTGCTATACTTTTTTTCTATAAAAAAGAGTCTATAGATGCTGTGATTCTCCTCGTATTACTAATTGGATCCTTTATCCTCTCTCTTACCCTTTTACTCCTCCTCATATGATCAAAAACGTACTAGCAATCATGGTTCTTTCATTGCTTTTTACCTCCTGTGGTGGCAGTGCACCACAAGCTGTAGAGAGTAGCATGCTTACCACATCTACATATAGCATTTCAATATTCCCGGGATGGGTGCAGGATAAAGAACACTCTACCCCCTCTTATGAGATCTACGTATCACCGTCCCCCAAGGATGGGATATTTTCGTCACTTACTATCCTACGCGAGGAATTGCTAGTGCCACAGACCTCCAAGGACTACGCTATGCAAAATATTGCAGCTGCTGAGCGTGACGTAAGAGACTACGTAGCAATTAGTAGCACTGCAAGCTTGATAGATGGCATACCTTCTCTTATACATATCTTTGATGGTCGTAGTAGTAGTGAGGCAGTACGAAAACGCTTTCTCCAAGCCTACGTCACTGATGGCCAGACAAAAGCATTTACCATTTCTTTTGCCATTTCCCCAAATACCACGGATACCACTATCTATAGCGGGCTTCTAGAGAGTTTCAAGCTAAAGTAACTTTCTATTGAAAATACCTTGATGCCACGTAGTATGGACGGGATCGTTTGTTACCTACTTTCACTATTGATACATGTTTAAAAAAGATTTCTGGATAACCTTTGGTGTGGCGTTCATCTTAGCAATGATCGTACAAAATATATTTTTCTCTCCATCACAGGAGTCTGAGCAGGCACCTATAGCAGTGGAGACTGGAGCACTCATGGCAGAGCCACTCAAGGGTGGTTATGATAAAGGAGAAGCTGTGAGCCTCAAGATCAAAGCGGCCTCTGGTAGTACCATCCAACTGGCAGTGGGATGTCCAGCATTTCCCTTTGATATTACTAAAAATGGAACGGCTTTTGATCCAGCACCTACGCCATACTCCTGTGAAGGAGTACCAGCTACCTTAGACATTACTTCGGAAGAATCTTTGGTGCCTCTAGAAAAATGGACAAGCCAAGTATTTACTACTCCTGGTGACTACGTCCTCACACTAAAAGACACAGACCAACATCCTGTAGGAACTACCGAGGTACGTATCAATGATGGCAATTTCTTTGGTGACACATGGCATACGCTCTTTACGAGGCCTATTTATAACCTCCTCATTTTTCTTTCTGTAAGCTTAGGAAATAATCTGGGATTTGGAATCATCATGTTGACTCTACTTGCAAGAATGCTCCTGCTTATCCCTACACATAGGGCTATGGAGTCTCAGCGTGCTATGCAAAAGATCCAACCAAGACTAAAGGAAATCCAGACCAAGCATAAAGGAGACCAACAACGTATCAGCATGGAGACCATGCAGATCATGAAGGACAACAAGGTCAACCCTGTAGGTAGTTGTCTCCCACTTCTCTTTCAATTTCCTATCTTACTAGCACTGTTTTTTGTTATCCAGCAAGGAGGAAGTGCATCATATGCAGTACATCTCTATGAGCCGCTACGGGCTGTCAATGTAGTTGATATCCAAACAACACTCTTTGGACTCCTAGACCTCACCAAACCAGAGATCTTTGTACTGCCAATCAGTCTTGCACTCCTACAGTTTTGGCAACTTAAGATGTCATTTAAAAAAGCAAAGGCTGCTGCACCACAGCAAAAAACAGCAGAGGGAATGCCTGATATTTCTCAGATCAACAATGTCATGACCTATGCTCTTCCTGTGTTTATTGCAGTTGCGGCATTTTCACTACCTGCTGGAGTTGCTGTCTACTGGTTGATTTCTACTTTCTTTAGTATTGGTCAGCAGTTTATAGTCAATAAAGAGAGAATGTAAATTATACTTACACATCTAACGTATATATATGGATACTACTCATTACCAACAGACCGTAGAGCTTCTCTTATCCCACCTAGGGATTGACTTACTGCAAATACAAACAACTCAAGATGAACAAGGGGCTATCAGCATCGCTCTGGATACTCCCGATGCACCACTCATCATAGGACGTCATGGTAGCGGTCTCCATGCCCTAGAGCTTATATCTGCCCTTATCATACGATGTAAGCAGTCTGACCACGATGTACAGCCACCTATGCTCCATATTGATGTAGGAGGATACAAGGATAACTATGAGGAGCGTCTTTTAGAGCTGACCAATAAAAAGGCTGCAATAGTTATCACTGAGCTCTCTAGAGAAACATTTCACCCTCTTAACTCATACCACAGGAGGATCGTACATCTCCATATTGCGGAGCACTTCCCTGAGCTCGATACAGATAGTGTGGGAGAAGGTGCACTAAAAAGACTTATCCTCAAACATAAACAAGCCACAGAGGATGTTACATAAGTGACAAGGAATGGTAAGTAATATCCTATTAAAAAAGAGATACCTCAGTGAGGTATCTCTTTTTTACTTACCACATTTACTAGTGACCAAATCATGGGATCCTGAAATAAATTCAGGATGACGATAATATTAGCGAAGTTTTGTAAATACCTGTCCTACAATCTCCTTGAGTCCTGGCGGAGTCGCTGAGTAGAGTCGCCCATCAAAGTCTACGGTGATACCTGCGCTCTCTCTCAAGGCTGCATCATTCGTCGGGTCCTTAGTAGGATCTAAGACATTTGGACGACTGGCAAAGAGATCTGTGAGGTTACCGTAGAGTGATCCACGTATTGCAAGATTTGTTGGTGTACTTCCTTGGACATAGTAGTCCTTCCAGTTTGGCGTACCTGCGATCTTTCCTCCATCATCTAGTGCAATAAATACTCCATCTAGCTTCTTTACACTTGGGTGTATATAGATGTTTCCACCCTTTACTACAAAGGCAATGGATGGCGTCTTTGTATTGGATGAGTTGTATACAATATCTGAGTAGATGTATAGATCTCTATTTTCAATGATAATGGTACTCTGCTCAGATAGTGTGAGCTGTGCATTACTTCCCTTTGTGCCTATTTCTACCTGTTGGTTTGATCCAGCTATACCCTTAGCCAGATAGATACGAGACCCATCAGGTCGTCTGGTAAGTCCTGTATTTGCTCGATCAAAGTCAGACTCGGATCGTAGGATAACTGCACTTGAGCTATTGCCAATGGTGCTTCCTCCATCAAACTTCTGAATAGTTTTTGCTACTTCTTGGCCTAACTTATTGGCATCTACGTTGATGGCAAACTTCTCATCGTTGGATGATACATTGTTTATTCCTACTAGCACTCGGTTAGCTTGTTCTAAAAAGTATCCAGAGTAATTGCGTCTAAAGTCTGCTCCACTTACGTCTCTAGCCACTTGGATCAAATTTGCAAGTCCCGTCACCACTGCTGAGGTAAGGATATCTCCATCATTAAAGGTCAGTAGAAATGGTCTTGAGATCAACAGCTCCTTATTGGCTCCATTGTTGAGTCCTTTTTCTGAAAAGGTACTCATATGTAGATTGTACCCTACCCCCGTGGTTGTATCTTTAAACTCAAATCCTGGGAAAGAGGTTCGTGCAACTCCTGTGATATGGATTTTTACCTTATCTCCTTGGTAAAGATTATTCAGGGTAATAGCACTCTTTTGATCTTTTTTAAAGGCATCAATACCAGATACTTGTATAGGATAGCTCGCTTGCTCTGGTCGCGTACTTCTCATACTACCACTTGTATTATTTGGAATAGCCTCAAATCGAACCTCCTTTATATCAAACATACCTTGAGCATCGCTACCAGTAAGCTCTTGTGATTGGTATACTCCAGTATTGTCATGACGCAGTATTCTTACTACTCCGTCTTTGATCGTTCCATTGCCACCATCTCTTACATTTTTTAATGTGATGGTTCTTGCCACAGTCTCATTTTTTGTTCGGTTTTCTACTTCGACTACATAAGTGACCTTATTAAAGTCTCCTGCAACACCAGGTGTTACCTCCATTTCAACACAGGCACATGATCCGCTATTACACTCTAGAGGTATGATTTTACAGTCTGCTGTACAGGCATCATTTGCTCCTGTATAGCCTCCATCATCACACTCTTCACCAACATCTGGTAAGAGATTTCCACAGAGGTTGCCGGTCTCATCACAGTTGAAATTAAATGCTCCTCCATTAACCCACTCTGTACCATTGTACACTCTCCAATAGTACGTGGCATTTGGAGCAAATCCATTGCTAGGTGCATTTGTAAATCCATCAGGTCCTGTGACAGAGCGTACCCCTGGCACATTGAGTGACATGGTGCTTGATGCAATCCATAACGTATTTGTACTCACTTGGATCTTGGCAGCATCAGAGACAAAGTCCCACTCAAACTTTGCAGTGTACCCTGTACCATTTACACTACATGCTACCTTGGTGACGTTGTAGCCATTGTCATCTTCTCCACAGACAAAGCTAAAGGACTTTCCTCGTACCCACTTAGTACCATCCCAAACTCTCCAATAGTATCTTTTGTTGCTCTCTAACTTGAGCCCAGATATACCCTCTGGTAGAAGTGTATTGTTTACATTTCCAACGAGCTTTTCTTTACTGGTTGTAAATCTCTTGTCTGTACTGATCTGGATCTTTGCATCTGGATTTGTAAAACTCCAGTTTGCCTTCACGATGTACAGTGAGTCATCGATACACTCTCTATCAGTGATCTGAAAACCGTTATCAAAATCATTACAGTCAAAGTTGATGTCATTTCCTTGCTTCCAGCCACTATCTGTGAGCAGTCTCCATGTATACTTTGTTCCTACATAAAACTGGTCAAAGTTGTTATCAAACCCCTCTGGACTGATGGTACTGCGTTCACTTGATGAAAGGTTTTTTACGTACTTAGAACCATCCTCAGTATCTGTGATTTCTAATTTTGAAGCATTTTCATTCCATACAAATTGGACTTTGTAGGTATCATTTGATGTACATGCTCCAAAGCGAGTTGCTGTTGGAGTTGTTGTGGTTGAGGTGTCTTTTTTTACAATATAGTCTACATAGAAACGAGCAATATTTGGGTTACTTCCTATTACATTACCCATACTATACGTGATCTTATCACCACTTATTGTAAATCCACTGCTCCCTGATTTGACGGGATTACCAATAAACCCTGTATTTCCAGAGTTATCCTTACAGGATATATTTGTACTAGCACATTTAAAGAGTGCACTTACACCGCCTGTCACTTCATATAAACCAAGTTTCATACCACTTGGTAGTTTTATTGATGCAGTATCTGTAAATGTTGCCACTGCTGATCTATTTTTTGTTGCTGGTTTGGAAGTGTATGCATTTTTAGCAGTAATTACACCCTCAATAGTTCCATTGCTAACATCCAAAGAAAGTATCACATTCTCTGCAGTGTGATCGACATCATTCACTGTATCAGCATTGTTATGCACATAGAAGTGAGTTCTAATGACATCCCCTTCCTTTAGATCACCAGCACTATAGTTATGATCAAACTTTTTTCCAGGATTATAGTCCGTACGTTGTCCAGACGTTGTCACAGAGTATTTTTTTTGTATTGTG
>JBBKXV010000291.1:0-1606 GCA_037969665.1 Candidatus Altimarinota bacterium | reverse complement strand
GGCGAGGTAGCACTGGAGGAGGAGGTCAATATCTATGTTATTTCTCTACCCAGTGAGGATATTAAAGATGTGGATGAGTATTTTCAAAAACATAAGGGGGAAAATCTAGAGGATATCATCGCTGCAAAACAGCCATTTTTCGAATATGTCCTCGAAAAACTTATCAATGCCTATGGAAAAGAAACCATAGAAGGTAAGAGAAAAATTGTTTCTATTCTTTTGCCTATGATCAAGCGCGTACCTAGTGCTATTAGTAAAGAACATTATATCGATACACTTTCCAGTACTCTTGGTACCTCTGTGGCAGCGATCACTAATGAGGTGGCAAAGATTAAGCTGCCAAAGGTACATGAGGATGTATCTACCAACACGCCAGAGCACATTATGTACGGTTCCCCAAGTGCAATTATCATAGCAATCTTAGTTAGCTACCCTGGACTTTTTCAAGAGTTTGGGGACTATCTCGAGGAGGACTACATCCAGTCTGAGTTTGAAAATACTATTTACAAGCATATATCACGTGACTATACTTTCGGGGATACGAGTACATCCGCCCTCTGGGAGCTTTTAAATGAAGATCAAGCAAAACGTCTTCATATGCTTCAATTTTATGTTGAAAAGCACGAGTTACTTTCCACTGAGGATCATGCGAGATCGCTACTGCGAGAAAAAATAAAGACACTGTATGCCCTACGAAAAAAATATCTATTACAGGGTATGAAAAAGCATGAAGAATCAAAGGATCCACAGTCTTGGAAACAGACCTTTGACCAGCTCAGAGCATTACAAACAAAAGAACAACAACTAGGAACCATGTGAGATTCATTTACTACTTAAGCGTCCTATGACTACTGGAAAGAAAAAGAAAACAATGGGAAATTTCCATGATGACTCTATGGCCCACTTGCCACCAAAAATTCAAGAGCTCATTATAAAAGGTAAAAAACAGCTCTTTGTGACTCAACAAGAGTTAACTGAGGTCCTACCAGATGCCGAAGATGATCTACCGCTTTTAGATGAGGTATATTCCCTTCTCATTGGTTTAGGGATCGAGGTGGTCGACTATAAAGACACTCTCCTCGGAGATAAAAGAAAAGACGATGAAGAAAAGGAAGAGAAAGAAGAGAAACTACCACGAATTGATCTGAAAAATATTGCAGATGATTCTGTTCGTATGTACCTCAGTGAGATCGGTAAGGTAAAGTTACTCTCTGCAATAGAAGAAGTTACTCTTGCAAGGAAGGTGAGAGATGGAGACATAGAAGCAAAAAAGCAGCTCATGACGGCCAATCTACGTCTTGTAGTCTCTATTGCCAAAAAATACATTGGTCGTGGACTTTCCTTTCTAGACCTTATCCAAGAAGGAAATCTAGGACTCGTACGCGCGGTAGATAAGTTTGATCCAGAGCGTGGTTTTAAATTTTCTACCTATGCAACATGGTGGATAAGGCAAGCTATTACTCGAGCTATTGCCGATCAGGCTCGTACGATACGAGTTCCGGTACATATGGTCGAAACTATCAATAAATTTAACCATACCTATCGTCGTCTGACTCAGGAGCTCGCACGTGAGCCACTGATGGAAGAGCTTGCCCTAGAACTGGAA
>JBBKXV010000290.1:0-1624 GCA_037969665.1 Candidatus Altimarinota bacterium | reverse complement strand
TATTGGAAGAGGTTCCTGATCAACTTCATGGTCTTTTTTCCACCTATGTAAAGACAGATATCTTAAAGGAGGTCCTAGACAAACTACGGACAGCAGGCTTTACTTATCATACAGAAAAGGCCTCAGGAAAGTTACTCAGCAAGATGAAGCGAGGAGATGGAGCGCTAAGCACATACCTCAATATCTCCCTAAAGGATATGCCAAAGGTGGTTATAGAGACCATGGTGGCCTTAGGTGCATTTATCTTTTTTTCATGGAAAGCTGCACTGGCACTGGTACTATTTATCCTCGTTCTCATACCCATTGCCTACTTTGGAATCAGATATAATATCAAATGTCGGGAGCGTACCAACCTAGCAGAGGATGAGGTGAGTAAGCTTCAAGTAGACAACCTTATTGCCTTTGAAAATGTGCTTTTTTTTGGAAAAGAAAGAAAAGAGAAGCAGGAATTTAAGCGAAAGGTGGGTACATTGGTAGAAAACGACATCAAATACCTCTGGTCATTTCGCTATCTCAACCTATCCGTGGAGGCAGCTATTCTTCCATTTTTACTAAGTATTGCTTGGTTTAGCTTTATGGACTTACAGGCTGGCACTATCAATGCTGGTACCTTTCTCCTGTTACTCACCTTTGGCATTCAAATCATAGATAAACTCTGGTGGCTCATCTACATGGCTCGTGAATACGTCAAAGCACATACTGATCTCAAGGATTACCTGTCACTCCTAGAGGTGCGGCCAGCACTTGTAGAAGGAAAACTACCTCTACACGAACCCATTGGAGCTGTGACTATCACAGACCTATCATTTTCGTATTCTGCAAAAGGCAACAACGCCTTAGATCATCTCAACATAGACATCGCTCCGCGAGAAACAATAGCCCTAGTAGGGAAATCTGGAGGAGGAAAAACCACCTTAGCCAAGCTGCTCATGCGTTTGTATGACCCCACTAGTGGAAGTATCAGCTTTGATGGAGTTAATATCAAGGACCTTACCTTTGCATCACTGCGCAAAACCATCGGGATAGTCCCCCAAGAGCCCATACTATTCAACAACACCATCGCCTACAACATCTGCTACCCAAAGGATGCATGTACAGAGCGAGAAATGAAAGACGCTGCAGCCAAAGCGCAACTGACAGAGTTTATCTCTGCGCTACCAAAAGGCTATGACACCATCGTAGGAGAACGAGGAATCAAACTCTCCGGCGGGCAAAAGCAACGCCTGGCCATAGCGCGTGCCTTTATCCATGACCCCAAGATCATTATCTTTGACGAAGCCACCAGCCAACTGGACTCTGAAAATGAAAAATACATCCAAGAAGCACTTGATGTACTCAAGAAAGATAAAACCACCATCATCATTGCTCACCGGCTCTCCACCATCATGCATGCAGACCGCATCGTAGTGATGAAGGATGGAGGCATCGAGGAAATAGGCACCCACAAGGAGCTTCTTAGTAAAGACAGTGGACTATACAAGAGGCTTTGGGGGATGCAGGTGGGAGGGGTTATTGAGTAGGTTATTTGTCTAAGAACTTAGAACTGAAAACTAATAACTAATAACTGAAAACTTAGAGCTTGGTGTTAGATTTTTTTATGGACAGCTAAGTTTATTATTCTTAC
>JBBKXV010000289.1:0-4140 GCA_037969665.1 Candidatus Altimarinota bacterium | reverse complement strand
GACGTATGACGCTGCAGCATTGCAGTTGCAGGCAGATGAAAATGATATGGGGTACATTATTTCTCCTACGGGAGTGATTATGGACACTGTGATTACGTCGGTGACAAGGGATGCAGGAGGAGCGGAAACTGGTGAGCTACGCTTTTCTATAGATAGACCAGCTACGTATTTTTCTGATAACGTCAATAACCCACTCTTTACATTGAGGTTTTTGCCGGTGGGGCAAGCAACTAGTGTAAATACTGCGGTAAATGTGACGAGTGGACGTTTTCTAGACCTCTCCAATCTCGCTGCTAGTGCAAACTACCTATATTACGATGGTATGGATGATCAAAATATAGCAGTATCTGTGGCGGTTCCAGTAGCTCCAGATGGGACAATTACTACAACCACCACAACAACTGATCCAGATACTGGAGTGACAACTACAGTAGAAACAACGACAAACCCAGATGGGACAACTACAACGACTACAACTGTTACAGATCCAAATGGAAGCTCTGTGACTACAGAGGTAATTACTGATGCTAATGGAGATATCATTTCAAGTACAGAAACAACAAGAGATGAAAACGGTAGGGTGACTCAGATCATAGAAGAAACATATGACGAAAATGGAGATCTGACGGACCGTACGCAAACAGACTATGTCTACGATGCTAATGGAAACCTTATTCAAGAAACAGTAACAGAGTTTTATGTACCAGATGGTACTCAGCCACAAACAGTGACAGTAACAGACTATAACACTGATGGCTCCACTGTAGTGACTATTACAGAGTATGATGTTGATGGAAATCTTGTGAGTACAACAGAACAGCAATTTGATTCAGCTGGAGTGCTCGTTCAAGAAACTACTACTCTCGCAGATGGTACAGTGATTACTCGTGTATACAACTATGCTCCAGACGGATATCCAGTTGGATACTACACTATTGATATTACTACCACAGATCCAGATGGTAATGTGACTCGTATTCGAGAGGTATATGATACCAACGGAAACCTTGTGGAAACCATCAATCTTGATGATCCAGATGGTAATGGTGGTGGAGATACGACGCTTAATACGGAGGAGCTTGTAGTTGTATCAGATGATACTTTTGCTACTTCTACCTTTGCTATTGGAAGTGTGCGAGCAACAGATACCCTTTCTATTGTAACTACAGCACCAGCGACGGCAGTAGGACTACCTGCAATGGTACTGCCTATGTCATCAGTCTATGCTCTGCAAGGTCAGACAGAGGGAGATGTGAGTATTGCTGCACTTTCAGGTACGGTGACCACACTGATTACATTTAACCCTGCAAGCATTCCAGCTGCACCAAGTGGACAGCGTTTTGTCACGCTAGAGCTCTATAGAAGAGTATCCGGTGGTGCATGGGTGACTACAAATGCAGCTGCAGGTGCTACAACGATGGGGCATGCTGCAACGAGTTTAAGTGACTATGTTATTGCGGCACGCTACGAGGTAATACCAACAAATACAGGAGGAGGTAGTACTGCTGGAGGTGGATCTACAGGAGGAGGTAGTACATCAGGAGGAGGGTTTGGAGGAGCTGCTGTCTTTGGAGGTACAGGAAATGGAGGTGGAGGTACACCAGACTTAACTACGCCAACAACACTACCTACAAGTGATACAGGAAAAACAATTGTTGCCTATGGTCCACTCAAATTTGATCAATCAAAGGGAATGGTCAATGTTCCTGTGAGACATCTTGAGTTTCCAAATGGTCATCAGATTGAATACACACGAGGAACAATGGTGACAGTAGGTGGAAAGGCTTTTGAGGGGACAATCTACCCTATTACAAAGTTTGGCATTGCTAAACTAAAGGAGCCTATGAAGTCACTTCTGCCAGGTGGGTACAAGCTCATACATCAAGACTTTATGCAATATGGTGATCTTTCTGAAGAATTTAACCCTGGAGTAACACTCAAGGTTAATCTTCCAAAAGATATTTCAGAGCTAGCTGATAACACAGACAACGTCGTCATTCTCGGATGGGATGATAGTCTACAGCAATGGAGAAAGATTGGAGATAGGAGTAACTTTGAAGGGGATAAGATGGTGACAACTCTATCGAGATCAATGATTGTCGCAATCTTTGAGGCCACTAATGTTGTTGATCTCACTGCCTGTGAAGATACTACAAATAAGGCAAGAACTACATTTGCAGATGCAAATAGCCATTGGGGAGTAGAGTTTATCTGTAAGCTACAAAAGATTAAAGCTATCTCAGGATACACAGCTGGACCATTTGCTGGACTCTTTAAGCCAGACAACAATGTCACTCGTGCTGAGCTAGTTAAGATTGTACTTGCTGCTACAGGAGTTGACGTATCGAGTACAGCCGCAATCCCTGTCTTTGGAGATCTCGAGCCTGGTCAGTGGTATCTCCCATATATTGCCAAGGCCAAAGAGCTTGGGGTGGTTGCGGGGTATGAGGATGGGACATTCCGTCCAAATGCTGCGGTAAACCGTGCAGAAGCACTCAAGATTATTCTTACGGCCTCAAGCAAGGTTTCTCAGGTTGATCTCGATGAGATCGCTGTAGTGGAAGCTCAAGACTCAGATACTATTGCAGTACTTTCCGATGTCCCAGAAGGTGAATGGTTTGCCAACTTTGTCAGCTATGCTGCTAGAAATAAGATTGTAGGAGGTAAGGCCGATGGTCGCTTCCATGCAGGAGACAATATGACGAGAGCCGAGGTGGCTAAGGTGGTAACTATCACTGAAGGGTACTAAAGCATACGCGTTGTAAGGAAAAGGGAAAAGAGGTATCACCTTGTTGATACCTCTTTTTCTTTTTAGATTTTTCCTTAACAATTATCTGGTATAGTTGGCTATGATTATTACTTTTGAAATAACCAATGATTACACCACACCAACAATTCCTTAATAAATATGGTGCTCAGCTAATGAGTATGCATCCTGACGCTTACCTTGTGCCTACTGTGATAGAAAAAACCGCACAGGGAGAGCGAGCCTTTGATATTTTTTCAAGACTCCTAAAGGATCGTCTCATTTTTATGAATGGCCCTGTTACTGACGAGTCTGCAGGGCTTATTGTAGCACAATTGCTTTTTCTTCAAAATGAAGACGCGCATAAGGATATTACGATGTACATCAACTCTCCAGGAGGATCAGTATCTGCTGGGCTGTCTATCTACGACACCATGCAATACTTGTCCTGTGATGTATCTACAGTGTGTTTGGGTATGGCTGCAAGTATGGGCTCACTCTTACTGACCGCAGGGGCTAGAGGGAAGAGATTTATTCTCCCTCATGCAGAGGTGATGATCCACCAACCTCTTTCACAAGGGATTGGCGGGCAGGCTACTGATATTGATATCTACGCAAAGCATATCATGAAGACAAAGCAAATTTTGACAGATATCTATGTGACACATACAGGTAAGAAATTTGATGAGATAGATAAGGATATTGATCGAGATAACTTTCTATCTGCCGCGGATGCAAAGGCATATGGTAAGCATGGTTTAGTTGATCATATCATCGAGCACAATACAGATCGTCTCAAGTATCTAAAAAAATAAAGGAATCTATGTTTATACGAATAAATTATTTGAGGAAGAATCAGTTTTATGATTTGCCCATGCCGGTGAATAGCAACATTATTCAGGGAAATTTTGTTATTTTGGATGTGGGTGAGGGGAGACAGGAGGTAGGTAAGGTGGTTTTTGTGCATGACCACGAGACGAAAGAGCATGATGCGCCTACAATACTGCGTAAGGCAACGGAGGAGGATGTCAGACAAATAGAACATCTTGCTCAGGAGGAACGAACAGCTTTTTCTATGTTTATCAAAAAGGTAAAACAGTATGGTTTAGATATGAAGCCTGTTTCAGTGTTTTTTTCCTTTGATGGAAAACATGCGGACTTTGTTTTTACTGCCGAGTCTCGTATTGATTTTAGAGACTTGGTAAAGGATCTTGCGGGTACGGTCAAAAAACGTATTTTCTTACAACAAATAGGAGATCGAGACCGTGCTGCAATGTTGGATGGTTGTGGAAGTTGTGGTAGAAAGTTATGTTGTTCTACGTTTCTTACAGACAGGCCTCCGGTGGGCATGAAAGTGGTGCGTAAACAGGATATTTTTGCAAAAGATAGAGATA
>JBBKXV010000288.1:0-2998 GCA_037969665.1 Candidatus Altimarinota bacterium | reverse complement strand
AAATATACACCTTGTGATCTTACAATCTGGTTTACCACTACTCGTTCAATACCATTGATAATAAACGTAGCCCGCTCAGTCATCAAAGGAATACCTCCAAGAAAAATATCCTGCTCTTTGATTTCTCCTGTTTCTTTATTAACCATTTGTACGTGCACCTTGAGAAGTGCCTCATAGTTTAGATTTTTTAATTTCACCTCCGCTACCGTATACCGAGGTCGCTCTAGCTCATACCCTTTAAAGTACAGCTCTATCTTTTTTTCTGATACATCTGTAATAGGAGACATCTCATCAAAGAGGTCTTTTATACCCTCTTCTAGAAACCATCTATATGAATCAAGCTGTACCTCCAAGAGGTCAGGATACTCATATGAAGTTTTGTCTTTATTAAAGAAGTGCCTTCCATCAATAATTTTTATTGGCTTGATAGGCAATGTAGGCATCTTCGCATCTGGAGATGTAGTTGTTTTCTTAGCAGTAGCTCTTGGCATGAAGGAAATGCTTAATATATATGAAAACGAGTCCGATGGCACCCAGAGGCACCACGTCTTATGCAACGAACCTCCTTACTTAGGAGTGCTTCGCTACAGTCTTAATACATCTTGCACATATACGCATACGCAAAAATGCTCCAATTTCTTGGATGAAAATGTTTTTACTGAAAAGATTTGGAAAAAATTTTCGCTTCGTCGCTCGTCTTGAGTGACTTCTATTATTTCCTGTTGCAGTCTGCTTGCTACAAAGCTCACATACTTTAGCCATAAGTATTGGTGTTTACAAAAATCTAGAAAAAAGTAGGATGATCATGCCTGTATTTTCGACACAATCATAGATTGCGCCACGCGGGCACGACAAAAGGATTGTAGTTTAATTTGAGCCTCTTGCAAGTCATTTTTTGATTTTATGGACATTATCACATACTTTTTTTTCACTACCCTTGCGTTTCTTGTACTTTTTGCTCTTTGGGCATATAGCAGGTCTCTTTTTCAAGAGAGTAATAATCCCTCTACCTCACTTCCATATTCTGGATCATACCTTTTGTTTTCGTACATCATCACCTGTATCACGGGAATTTTTCTCATTCCAGAGCACTTAAGGACCAATAAAAATGCTAAAGAAATCAGCAGTATGATCTTTAGTCTCTGTGCCTTAGCACTCTTTTTACTGATTATGATTGCTATTTCCAAGTACATACTTGTGGGCAACCCATTCCTACCGCTCTTGATTAAGTTTGCCTCTACAGGACTGCTTACGGCACTAATACCCTTAGCACCTACCCCAGCATACACACTGATTGCCCGACTCTTTCCAAAAACAAAGACAGTCTATTCATATACCCAATACCTACTACCACTCCTATTGGTCCTCGGTAGTATTGCAGAACTACTCGGCATACCTCTCTTAGGATATACCATACTCCACCTTGCAGATCTCTTGATCACACTCCTCCATTTTTCACTATAGAGGTTGTCATTGACCATGCTGCTGTGGTACATTTTTATATTACACGTCTCCACTTCTCATGAAAATTCCTTCTCTGGTGATATTTCTCCACTTCTTGATATTGTTGATACCACTGGCTCATGCTAGTGTAGACACTACTCTCACCAGAGGTGATGCCATCATGCTCCTTGGGACAGACTTTCCACTTCCCTCCTCAGAAATATCCAACGCATTTTATTTTACTGATGTTGAAGTAGGCACCGTTCTCTCTCACAAACTTCAAACTGCATGTCAGCTAGAGCTACTCTCATGCTCTACAGAAGTGTTCCAACCCGCTGCTCCCATTTCATCACCTGCATTTCTCAAACTCCTCTACGGTCACCTCAGATTTCAAGGGGCGCATAATTATTTTGCTATTATAGAAGATGATCAAGCATGGTACGAACCCTACCTGGCCACTGCTAAAAAAAGAGGACTGGTTGTGGGTGATTTTTTACCCACAATCGAGATCAAGGCAACCACAGCAAAGCATATTATTGAAAAAGCAACCCTTCTCAAGGACTTTCACTACCTCCCACCTTATTACTTTCCGGGACTTGTAGATACCCCAGAGCAACTAGATTCTATCCCCCTGAATACACTTGAGACCATCAACCACATCAAGCAAGAGTATGATGATCTCTACATTACGCTACTAAACTCTATGCGGACTGCAGAAGGGTATGCACTCAAGGTTGCGTATGCCTACAATATCACAAAGGTTCGGGCACTAAAAATGGCAATAGATGTAAAACATACGTATATGCATGCGCATCCCCTCTTATTTGACCCTGAGTATGATGAAGTGATGCGTGCACTGTTTATAGAGCACGATATCAAGGAAGTGGTAGGAGTTGGATACTATGATTTTAGAAACAATGCACCATACCGCAAAACCAATGTTCGAAACTCCCTAGATAATGTAGAAGGGCTGATACTGCAACCAGGTGAAGAGTTTAATTACTGGGATGTCATGGCAACTGGAGGGGGGCTTGGAGATATCGTCAATGGGTGGATTATCCTAGGTGGAAAAGAGGTGTGGGCTTGGGGTGGAGGTCTTTGTGGTACGGGAACAGCTATCTTTCGAGCAGCGTGGTTTTCAGGGTTAGAAATCACTGAGCGCCGACCTCATACCATCTACTATGGCAGTCTATACAACGCTGCAGATATTGGACTAGACGCTGCTGTATACCAAAACTCTCCCAACTTACGATTTAAAAATAATACTGGAAACACTATCATGATGCACGTCGCCTGGAATGCCACTCGTGACGAAGCGTGGGTGCAAGTCCTTGGGACCAAGCACTTCAACAGTATTAACTTTAGTGGACTTGAGATTGAGGGGTGGAAGTACAAGAGATCTCGCACCCTCGAGCTCCTTGGGGCAGAGCCGGTTACAGAAAGTATTTATAGTAGTTATAATAAAATTAAGTAAAACTCCGTCATCCTGAATTCATTTCAGGATCTCATGATTTTAGCAATCACATTGTCTATTCATACATATTGGTAGTAGCCC
>JBBKXV010000287.1:0-5160 GCA_037969665.1 Candidatus Altimarinota bacterium | reverse complement strand
ATCTAATAAGATATCATCTAAAAATAGAAACACTCCATTTTGTTGTACTGACTCTCCCTTTTCTATGACAACAAAGTTACCATATAGTCCTGAGTCTTGCTGATAGTCTTCTCTGATGTGCGGATGGTACCAAAACACACCCGTATCAGGAAATGACAATGAATATGCGAGTGTCTCTCCATCCTCTATAGTTGTACTCGGATCTTTTGCCACACCATCATGCATAGCGTCCAGCCGCAAGCCATGGGAATGCAAGGATGTTGCCGATCCAATACGATTGGTAACATTTACTGTCAACTTTGCATTTTTCTCCACTTGTATTCTTGGCCCAGGTAACATGCCATTGTAGGCTAAAAGACGTAACATCTTGCCATTAACCTCCTTTTTCACAGGAGAAAGCACAAGGTCATACGTATCACCATCTTGTAGTATAACAACCTCACTGGCGACAGCCTCTGGTAACCCATCAACCTCTTGTGAATATACAGTCTCTTGCACCTGTTTATCATGTTCTCCATGGGACATATGTTCATGGTCTGCTCCATCCATATTCATTGGCATGGTGTGCATGCTTTTCACATACTGATAGCAGATAAGACTTATCCCTCCAAGTGCTAGTAGTACCACCCCAAGGATGATATAGTGTGTTTTTTTCATAGATAGAATAAATGTAAAAAGTGTTAAGTAGGTTCCCCATTTGCATGAAATCTTTCCACAGCACGCTCAAGTGGTTTCTTTCCCATGAGTGCAAACATACCGGGGCGGATCAGTATCTCTACAATGGTAGAGGTCACCAGCCCTCCAAAGGTGGCCACAGAAATAGGATAAAGTATCTCGAGTCCAGGCTGATCTGCTGCAAAGAGCATAGGCACTAAAGCAAAAATTGTGGATAGTGAGGTGATCAGCATAGGTGTTAAACGGTTGAGTGAACCTTCAACTATAAGCTCCTCGCTAAAGGGGATTCCCTCCTCTGTAGCACGGAACAACCAATGCTCTATGAGCAAGATTCCATTTCTTGCAGCAATCCCTAGCAAAGAAATCAACCCAACTAGGCTTGCCAGACTTATCACATTGCCAGTCATTGCAATTGCAATCATCGCTCCCACATAGGTTACAGGCACATTGATCAACACCTGAAAGACAAAAGAAAAAGAACGAAACTTATAATACAAGGCTCCGATGATCCCAATCACTGAGATCATAGTCAGCCAGAGTAAACTCTGAGAAGACTCTTGTTGACTCTTATACGTCCCCTCGTAGCTAATATAGTAATCTTGAGGTAGATCTAGGCTGCTTGCAATACGCTCTTTGAGAGTCTCAATGATGGTCACTGAATCCCCATCCAAAATACCAGAGGATACCACGATACGCCGCTGACTATTGTCTCTGCTTATACTATTTCGTCCCTCTGTAAGCTTGACCTCTGCAAGTGAAGATAACGATACTCGTGCACCGGAGGGGGTGGTGAGGATAAGTGTTCTGATTGACTCCGCTTGTATACTTTGTATGGACTGTACCCGCAATGTTAAGCGAAAAGTACGGTTATCATCTACAATAGATCCCAGTTTTCTCCCTCCCATAGCTACCTCTAGGACCTCGGAAAACTCATCCAAGGTAAACCCTGCACGGGCAACCTGTTCTCTATTTGGAGTTATTGAGATCTGGGGAATACTCACCTCTTGCTCTAGTACAGGGTTAAGTGTTCCAGGAATATCTGAAAGTAATACCCTGATCCTGTCTCCATACTCCTCTAGCTTTTCAAGATCAGGGCCAAAGACCTTGATCACTAGTGGCGCTCGTACTCCAGATAATATATGCTCAATCCTATGTGATATTGGCTGGCCTATACTTACATTGGCACCATTAAGATCCACCTGAGAAAGTTCCTCTTTTATGGATTCAATGATATCATTTTTTGGTACAGCTGCTAGATCAACATTGACTTCAAACTCTGAGACATTGATACCATTGGCGTGCTCATCCTCCTCTGCTCGCCCCGTACGGCGGGCAACACTTTGTACTCCTTCACTATCTAAAATAGCTTTTTCTACTTGTTGCGCTATAGAAAGAGACTGCTCCAAGGAGCTACCTGGCTCCAAGCTGAGTCCAATAGTGAGACTTCCTTCATTGAATGGTGGTAAAAAATCCTTACCAGCCTGCATGATAAGTCCAATAGTAATCACCGTAGAAACCCCCGCAACTACCAAACCAAACAGTGGCTTACGTACACTCCACAAGATAAATGGCCTAGCAAGTGCTTGAAAAAACAGTGCAGTCCTAGTCTCTTTGTTTTCCCTTACTGTCTTTGCATTTGGAAGTAAGTAGTAACTCATGACTACAGTAACCGTCATGGCAACCACTGTAGAAGCAAGTAATGCTACTATATATGCTATTGCCAGTGGTGCGAGTAACTTTCCTTCAATATTGGAAAGACCTAGCAGTGGCAAAAATACTAGTACAATCAGTATGGTAGAAAATATAATAGAGCCACGGACTTCAGAGCTCGATTGAAGTACGATTTCACGTACAGAAAAGGCACTCTTACCTCCCCCTTTTTCTCTCAACCAACGTATGGTATTTTCCACATCTACCACAGCGTCATCAGTGAGCTCACCTATGGCCACCGCAAGTCCACCCAGAGTCATGACGTTGATCGCAATACCAAACCAATGCAAGATGAGTATAGAAAGGACAAATGAGAAAGGAAGTGCAAAGAGTGTTATAGCTACTGGTCTCCAGTTACCCAAAAACAAGATTAATACTATTGCAACTAGTATGGCTGCATCTCTAGTAATCTCTGCAAGATTTTCAATACCTGTTGCAATAAACTTTTCTTGTTTAAATAAGTCGGTATGGAGTTCAATATCTTCATCTAAAGTTCCAGAAACTTGACTTAACAATGCATCCACTCTTTTTGTGAGCTCAAGGGTATTTTCTCCTGGTTGTTTTGTAATACTGATCAACACCGCAGGCTTTGCATTGATACCCGCGTCACCTCTAGGATTGAGCTGACTTCCTACAGATACTGTGGCAACATCCTTCAGTAAGATAATAGCCCCACCATTTCTCAAAATAGGTGTATTTTCCAATACTTCTACCTGATTGGTACGACCCAGTATCCGAATGGGGTACTCCAAGGTATTTGTACTCAGGAAACCACCACTTTTGTTCGTTGAAATGCCCTCTAGCGTAGTTGCCAAGTCTGTCACAGAGATCCCCACACTGTTCAAACGGCTAAGATCAATATCTACCCGATACTCTTGGATAGCTCCACCAAGCACAGTACTAGATGCAACACCAGAGACAGTCTGGATCTTGGGCTTGAGCGTCCAATCCGCATAGCTACGCAACTCGCCAGGGGAGGTTTTTCCCTCCTTACTTGTCAATCCAATAAGCTGTATTTCACCCATGATGGATGAGATTGGCCCTAGTTTAGACTCAATTCCTGATGGTAGAGTAGCGGCCTGGAGTTTTTCGCTTACGATTTGACGAGCGATATAAATATCCTGATTCCAGTCAAATTCCACAAACACAATTGACAAGCCTGAAGATGATATAGAACGCACTCGCTCCACACCTGAGGCACCATTCATCACACTCTCAATAGGAAAGGTAACCTGGGTCTCCACCTCCTCTGTAGCAAGCCCCTCCGCCTCTGTAAACACCGTTACCGTTGGACGGTTGAGATCCGGCAAGATGTCCACAGGAGAAGTGGCTGTCACAAATGCTCCGTATACAAATAGTAGTACACTAAACAACAGGATCATGATCCGATGTTTTAATACTAGATTTACAACATGGTTAAAAATATTCATTGCTTTATATCATTTAGTTTTTAGTATCTACGTCCATACCTACTGAGAGCTTTACTGGCGAGTCAACAATGACCCAATCTTTATTGGATAACCCACTCGTAACAAAGACATAACCCGCTTGTGTATGGCTTATCTCTACTTGTTTAGACTCCACCTGTACCTTATCATTGACCACCCAGACAGATTGATTTTCATTATCTAAATGTACTGCTGACTCAGGGATAGCAACTGTATTTTCATCATCAGAGAATGGAATAACCACTCGTACTGACATTTGTGAAATTAGGTTTTTTGTATCTGACTCAGCAATATTTGCTTCAATAAGAATCATCCCTGTCTCCTCATCAACCTCCTCAGCGTAGCGTATAATCTTTCCACTATACCGAGCCAAAGGATCTGACGTGGCAGAGAAACTAATAGCTTTCCCAACCGAGATATATGCAGTATCAGCAGGTGATGTAAAAAAGCGTACCATTTTATCCCCCTTACTCACTATGGAAAATACTGGCTTATCTAACCCTGCCGAATCACCTTTATTAAGATAACGCTTTGTGATTACTCCATCAAATGGAGCCACGATAATATTTCCAAAACGCAACTGTTTCTCCAAGGCTGCAATCTCTTTTTGCTTTACCTTAATATTCAAGTTAATCCTAGACTGCGATGTGCCCCTACCAACCATTGCCAAGGTAGACTCACCCTCCACATCACTAATACTACTTTTCCTCTCAAGTAGACCCGTATCCTGCTCTGTCAGTACTCGAGATAACTCACTTTGCAATAAGGTGATCTCATTGTTCAAACTAGCAACCTGCTGTTCCTTAGTAAAGCGGACTGTATTTTGGTCTGCACTCAATTTATCTAGAGAACGTCGTTCACCTTCCAAAAGTGTAATTTCACCTTCCAAACTATTTCGATCTTTTTGTGTAGAAGTTTCTAGCACTATAAGCTCCGCCTCAAGGTTTTTTATTTCCCTTGTGGTTTCCGTGTTGAGAAGGTTAATCGTTCCTATAGATTCATTGACATGCTCTATCGCATTATCTAATCCTCCTAAAAATTCAGTAATCTTTTCTACAGGGTGATATGAGTTACTTACTAAGGTGCGCCCTTGTGTTGCTAGTGTAGAGCTTTTTCGGAGGATCTGTAAAATAGTGTCTATAGAATCCTGAGAATCTAAGGTGCTCGCACTATCTATCAGCCTGTACATATCCAAGAAAAACTGGGCTCGAACTGAGCTTGATGTTCTTGCAAACAGGATATTAGATTCTAAAGAAAAATTGTTACGAGAAATATCTCTTACAAACCGCTGATCAGTAAAGAATATTGCACCAAATTCATCAATGAC
>JBBKXV010000286.1:0-6183 GCA_037969665.1 Candidatus Altimarinota bacterium | reverse complement strand
GATAAATTGGATGAGTCCATTCTGCACATCCTCCAAATTCATCCATTCATTACTTTCTCAATTTTTTAGTTTCCCAAATATCTCCTCAAATACTCCTCCTTCCAACTCACAAAGTCACCCGCAGCAATATGCTCACGAGCCTGCCTCATCAAGTCAATAAGATAAAACGTATTATGGAAACTAAGTACTCTAAGTGCAAACATTTCTTTTTCTAGAAACAAATGTCTTAGGTACTTACGACTATATCTATGTAAAAAAGGATGTACCAACTCTGGATCAAGTGGTAATCCATCATCTTTAAATTGGCTATTGGTAATAGTACGCTTTCCCTCATGAGTGAAAAAAGCCCCATGTCGTCCAAGTCTAGTAGGCAAAACACAATCAAACATGTCGATCCCACGAGCAACCCCCTCGAGCAAATCCTCTGGCGTCCCTACTCCCATGAGATATCTTGGTTTATCCTTTGGTAAGATAGGATCCACCACTTCAAGCATATCGTACATAGCCTGTTTTCCCTCACCCACACTGAGTCCCCCGATTGCAGTCCCGTGCACTGCTCTAGAAGCAATATACTCAGCTGAGTACTGTCTCAACTTTGTATCAATCCCTCCCTGTACGATAGGAAACAAGGTTTGCGGGTAAAAGTCCTCTCCCCATCTCTCCTCACGCTCAACTTGAACCTTGGAAAAATGAGCTATACAACGATCCAACCATCTATGCGTACGATCCACAGATTTTTTCATATACTCATAATCCACATCATGAGGAGGACACTCATCAAAGGCCATGATGATGTCTCCACCAATGCTTCCTTGGATTTCCATCACACTCTCTGGAGAAAAAAAGTGTTTTGAGCCATCAAGATACGAGGAAAACTCCACGCCCTCTTCTTTTATTTTTACCAGTGATTTTCCCTCTCCCTTTTTTGTCTTTGCAGCTCCAAGTGAAAATACCTGAAACCCTCCACTATCAGTAAGGATAGACTTACTCCATGTATTAAAGCGATGTAACCCTCTCTCTTTTTCTAGCATCTCATGGCCTGGTCTGAGATAGAGATGGTACGTGTTACCAAGGATAATATCTGCTCCCATATCCTCAAGATCCTCCATAGAGAGTGTCCTCACAGCTCCTTTTGTACCCACAGGCATAAATACAGGGGTGCTTATCTCTCCATGACTGGTCACAAAAGTCCCGGTACGCGCCGAGCTATTGTTGTCTGAATGGTGGATTGTAAAATCAAATAGTGCCATATATTTCTATCTAGTTATAATTTTTTTGAATAAGCCAGACACAAGGCGATAGCCACTGCATCAGCTGCGTCATCATAGCTTGGTGGGATACGCGTGCCAAGCTCTCTTTCTATCATATCTTGCACCTGCCTTTTATCTGCTTTCCCATCTCCCGTGATCATACTTTTGATCTGAAGTGGGGTAAAGGAATGCTCTTCCACTCCATGAGCCACGCACGCCTCTAATAATACCCCCCTTGCCTGTGCCACCTTCATAGCAGTGGTGGTATTAGTATTAAAAAAGAGCTCCTCTATAGCCACGCAAGTTGGCTTGTATTGTTTTAAAATACCCACAAGATCCTCTCTTATTTGAACCAGCCGAACTCCCAGAGATAGGCCCGCCTTGGTGCGAAATATACCGAGGTCAATCAGCTCAGGCACACCACCCGTAGTACGAATGATCCCAAACCCTGTGGTGGCTATGCCTGGATCTATTCCGAGAATAATCATACTCCATGGTCAAAAAATAGAACATACTCATGGTATGTCCTATTATAAATATTGCAACGATTTACCTCAGTGGAATATAGATCTCCGTCTTTAACTCCCCAGCTGGCGTACTTATTGGATCATTTATATATACTTCAAAAGGGACCATATCCTTACGTTGCTTCATCTTTTTTGCTTGAACATGCTGCATAGCTGCAGCCCAAGCATTACCCAAATATGCATAATCACCTGTATGAGTTACCTTAAATGCCTTTGTCACTCCTCTCGTATGCTTTGACATCTCTCCATCTTCCCAAGCCAGCCCATCCTGCACAGGGACGGCAGCACTCCACCGTACTCGACCACCAACCATGTCCCACTTTTGGTACATAGACATAGGCAACCCTACTGGAGACACCCCTTTTTCCTGTAACTTACCCATCATGACGGGGAAAAGCTGAGACATTTCTGGCTCCATATCCTCCATGGATGTCTCACGTGAGATTGATACATATGTACTACCTTGAACTGTCACAATACCACCTATCTCTGTATCAGTAGGAACCTCTCCAGTCTCAGCATATGATTTTAGCATTCCCAATCCACGGTTAAAATCATTCCCAATCATGGCAACCATCATTTTTCTCAAGAAAAAGAGAAAAAATGGAAGGCTGCCATCCATACTCCATGTCAGCCTTGTCCCCTCACCCTCTTTTTTAAAGTCAAAGTGAATGAAAGAGGTCGAGGTATATGGCTTTATAAAACGTAATTGTTGCTCAATACTTTTATTTGGAGTTATCTTACTGTGCTCCATCTCACCCTCGCCTATCACTTCTCCCCTCCAGTATGAAACATCCCCTACCTCCGTCCCACTTCCTGTGATCTTTGTCATAGCTTCCTTTTCCACACACAGCCAAGGTGACCAAGCTCTCCACGTATGGAAATCCTGAACGATGCCAAAAACCTTTTCGATAGGCGCTGCAATACTGATGGACTTTTTGATGTGCAAAGAAGGCATAAAGTGATTTTATAAATATATATGTGATCATATATATTATATGTTTCTTCGCAAAACCTTTCTATTTTTAATGTACCCAAATTATTGTATTGTCACTAGCTATAACAAGCATCACTGATTGCCTAAACAGTTGCCATGCCCTCACCTTTCCCGTAAAGTAGCTATCGTTAATGTACAACCGTAAATATCATCATGAAATTATCCAGAAATTGGCTCTCAGAATATGTAAACATTGAAGGTAAGGACTTATTTACTACCCTCTCACTACACACATCAGAAGTGGAGGAGGAAATCTCCATAGGAAACCTACAGCATATTGTTATCGGTCATGTCCAGACACTAGAGCAACATCCGGATGCAGACAAGCTACGCGTGGCTACTGTTGATACGGGAAAATACGGAATCAGACAAATCGTATGTGGTGCAAAAAATTTAGAACAAGGACAATATGTTCCTGTAGCCATCCCGGGGGCAATCATGCCAGGAGACTTTGAAATAAAAGAAGCAACACTCCGTGGGGTACTCTCACAAGGGATGATCTGTAGTGAAGATGAGCTAGGACTTACAGCAGAACGACAACCAGGAATTATGGTACTAGACAATACACTTACGCCAGGTGATGATTTTGGAAGTGCCACAGGATATGCAGACTCTATACTTGAAATTGAAAATAAATCTATTACCAACCGTCCTGATCTCTTTGGTCACTATGGCATTGCTCGTGAATGTAGCATCCTTTGGAACACTCCTCTCAAACCATATCTATCTTCGTTGATGGATCTACCAGAAGGACTTCCTAACATACAGGTAACTATAGAAAACAACAACGATTGCCCTCGTTATCTAGCTCTACGAATAGATAATGTCAGTAACACTCCCTCTCCTACGTGGCTCAAGCAAAAACTCCAAGCCATTGGACAAAAGAGTATTAATGCTATTGTAGATGTTACGAACTATGTCATGCAAGACCTTGGGCAACCCATGCATGCCTTTGATGCCAATAGTATTGGAGATAGTATTGAAATCGGCTATAGCAATCATAAGGAAGAGCTACTCGAAACCTTGGATAGTGAAGAAAGAAGTATTTCAGACAACGTATTGCTCATCAAGTCACAAGGTATGCCTATAGCTGTTGCGGGGATTATAGGTGGAGCAAAAAGCGCCATTACAGAAAATACAACAAGTATACTACTAGAAGTGGCTTGTTTTGACCCAGATCTTATTAGGACAGGACAAAAGAATCTTGGGCTCCGTACTGATGCCTCTATCCGTTTTGAAAAAAGTCTCGACCCTGAACAATGTCCTCTAGCTATGCATAAGGCAATACTACTGCTCAAGCGTATATTTCCCGAAATGACTATTGCTTCTACACTGACAGATATCTACCCTGCACCAAAGAGTGCCACCATTATTGAGACTAGCTATGACTTTTTAGAATATCGCATTGGAAAAAGTATTTCCAGAGATACCATGAACAACATACTATCAACCCTTGGGATGACCATTGAAGAGACGAAAACAGGAATTGCTGTATCAGTACCCTCATGGCGAGATACTGGAGACCTTAGTATCCCTGAGGACCTTGTAGAGGAGATTACACGTATTTTTGGATACAATGCACTCAAGGGGGACCTTCCAAAAATGCCCATGAGAGCTAGCAGTGATCATGCCGTCAATGAAGAGCTGACCACTATGGCAAATATTCTCGCGAAGGATTGCCATCTCCATGAGGTACATAATTACTCCTTTTATTCCAGAGCGCTCCATGAGGGACTACTCCTCACAGAAGGAAGGCATCATCATCCCATAAGCGTGATTAACCCCCTCTCTGAGGAGCAAGAAATACTTCGCACCTCTCTTGTTCCACAATTGGCGAGACATGCCTCTGAGGTTGACCTCCACACTCTACCCTATGGTATCTTTGAGCTAGAACGTATCTACCTTAGACAAGGTGACCATATTGTGGTCAATGGAACATCACAAGAGCCAAAAAAGATTGCCATGGTCATAGCTAGCAAAAAAAACCATGGTGACAGTCAAAAAAGTCTCTGGGAAAACCACCCCTTTTACCATATGAAGCATCTTGTAAGCACATTTTGTGCCGCTTATACTTCACAGGTTGTCACCTTTACTCCTCTCTCGCAAGAAAGTAAGCAGACCTTTCCTTACTTGCATCCGGGAAAAAGTGCAGACATATATATTGGCGATACACACCTAGGCAGCCTGGGTGAGCTACACCCCCTTGCATACACTTACCTCAAAACCAAAGAGCGCACTATCGTGGCTTGTGAAATGGATGTTTCCCAAGTAGCTCTTACAGTAATAGATAGGACCTTGCAGCCCTTTTCTACACTTCCAGAGGTTGGACGTGATGTCACCTGTACCGTGGACACTAGTACTACCATTGGTCCAATGATTGATCACATCATGTCTTTTGATACTACCATCACCTCTGTCCTTCTGATGGATATCTACCAAGGGAAAGAAATGCCTAAGAAAAAAAGTGCATCCTTTCATATTACCTTTGCTCATCCAACCAAGACTCTCACCGACCAAGAAGTAGGAGCCATCACTGATCACCTCTACTCCTCTTTGATGAGTACCTTTGAGGGAGAAATTGCAGGGTTTTCCAGCAATACCCCTCAGGGATAGCAAGCTATCCCTTGGTCTGGTTTTTCTTCATGATCACAAGAGTAACATCATCTGCTTGTGGGTACCCTCCCATAAATTTATAGACGTCATCCAGTATACCCTCATAAATTTCCTTTGCGGTATCTTTTCCTCCATGCCTTTTAATAGACTCTTCCAGTTTTTCAAAGCCATACATTTCACGCTTGGTATTCCATGCCTCAGGGATCCCATCCGTATACATAACCACCACATCTCCCACCTCCACAATAATTTCATCTTTCTTAAGAATTTTGTCTACACCATCCACCATACCCAATGCTATACCTTCCTTTTTTAACATCTTTAGCTTTGTTTGCTTTGGATTATAGATATATGTTGGCTCATGACCACATGGCGTATAGGTAATGATATTTTTTCGAGCATCCCACTCTCCAATAAAAGCTGTAATAAACATGTCAGGACGAGTTTTTGCACGCATCACTTTGTTGAGTGATAGGGACAACTCTCTCACATCATGCATCACCTCACTAAGAGAATATGCGTAGATAATCGAATTTGCGATGGCGGTAACCAACCCAGCGGACACTCCATGCCCAGTCACATCCCCTACATAAAAGAGCATTCTATCCTTATCCAAGGTAATAAAGTCATAGAGATCTCCTCCCACAGCATCAGCAGAAATAACTCCTGCATGTATATCCAATCCACCCATATCTGGTATGACCTTTGGAAGAAACTCATCCTGGATCTTACTGGCTAGCTCAACCTCCTTTGCTAGTCTTTCCTTTTGCACCAACTGGTCAGTAGCTGCCTTGAG
>JBBKXV010000285.1:0-10364 GCA_037969665.1 Candidatus Altimarinota bacterium | reverse complement strand
CATACTTCATAGTTCTCACATAGTTACGAGGTATGGATCCCGGATCAAGCCCGGGATGACGTACTTATATTCCATTTTCGAAGAACCCAAATACACCACCACTTGATAAACCACTTTTTCAGTTCTCAATTCTCAGTTTTTAGTTCTCAGTTTTTAGTTCTCAATTCTCCCGCACATATCTTCACCGCAGCCAACTCATCCTCACTCATCCTACCCAACACAAAGCTAGCTAGATCACGTATCTGGTGATCAGGAGCAATGCCAATGCGGTAACGTGGTATCTCTAGTGAACCCACATGCTGGACTATAGACCTCATGCCATTGTGCGTACCCGCACTTCCTTTGTCCCGGTACCTCATGGTCCCAAGAGGGAGGTCTATATCATCATAAACAACCAAGAGATCCTCTAGATCAACATCATAGTAGGATTGTACCAAAGAAACTGTTTCTCCAGAAAGATTCATAAAGGTAGTAGGTTTTACCAATACGGTGAGGACCTCACCTAGTAATTTACTAGATACCATGGCCTTCAAGGAACTCTGCAGAGCAAAAGCAGGGAAGTCATGCTCCTTTGCTATTTCGTCCAATGCAATATAACCAGCATTGTGTCTCGTGGTTTCATACTCCTTTCCTGGATTTCCTAATCCTATGATAATTTTTTTATCTCTCATGATACTCTTTCAATATAGCGCTCTAAGATAATCTGTGCTGCTATACTATCCAATCTACCAGCATTTGCAATACCCGAGTCTTCTACTCGATGTGCTGCCTCTATGGTACTGACATACTCCTCTTGGTTCACATACTTTAGCCCCTGGTGTTCTAACACTTTGACCACCGTTTCGTAGGCACGTTGAAATCTCTGGTTGTTCTTTCCTTGGGCATGGCCTAAGACAACCAAAGCAATTTGTTCTTCTTGTGCTAGCGTACTAAGATAGGTAGTCAGGATAGAAGTATTGGAATTCCATTGGAGCACCTCTCTGGGAAATGCAATGGTCTTGGTACTATCAGAAAGAGCAATGCCAATGACACTGCTCCCAATATCTAATGCTAATAGTTTTGTGCCAAACATGATTACTCAGCTTCTACCATGAGCTTCACATCTGCCTTGCTTTCTCCCATACTAAAGGTAACAGTATGCTCTCCAGCTTCTTTGATAGGCTTTGCCAAGATAACACTTTCAGCATCTACAGTCTCACCAAGAGTCTTTGTAGCAAGTGCTGCAATATCCTCAGCTGAAACAGATCCATAAAGTGAACCCTCCTCAGATACTTTTACCTTGATAGTAAGTGATCCCATAGCCTTGATCTTTTCGATGAGTTCATTTGCAGCAGTTAGCATGCTAAATCTTTCATCCACCATCTTTTTCTTTAGTTCTTCCATACGAGCTACCTCAACGGCATTTGCTCTCTTTCCCATTCCTCCTGGTAGGAGAAAATTCATATAGTGACCTTTTGCCACCATCACTACATCTCCAGCCTTTCCAAGCTTTGAGATATTCTTCAATAATAATACTGGAATCTTCATAGTACTGCTCACTCTTAAAATAGTAAAAGTCGGGGCCTATTATGAACTAACTTTTGAAATAAGCCAAGAGAAAAACTCATTTACTGAGATGCTCCCCTTAGCGCTCTTTCCTTCCTTGATATACCACTGATTAATATGTACAAAACGATCACGTGGTAAAACAAGATCACCAACAAAGACATTATGTATTCTTTTACTCACCACATAATAATCATTGGCTCCAAAGAAAAACAGGGCAGGCATCTCGTCAATAAAGAATCTCTCAATTTTATCCTTGATTTTACCTAATGCGCTTTCCACCGTATCATCTCCCTTAATCGTAGGAGCACGAAGCTCTAGGAGGAGGTCATCTAGCGTAGCATTTTTTATATTAGCAATATTTCTTCCTGAAAGTTTGGCTGTACTGGAGTGCCAATAGGGAAAAATATCTCCATCATACCCTAACTCCTGTCCAATAAGGACCACATCGTACTGCCTCTTACGAATCACCTCTACAGCATCATCCCGAGATAAAATATCCAATGTTGTCTTTACCCCTAGCGCTTCCCATTGGCGCTTCATATACTGTGCGGTACTCACCAAAAACTCTGGTGCCTCTAGTGTAACAAGGTGTACCTCCAATATATTATCCTTACTATCATGACGATACGTCTTATACTCTTGGATAGTATCAATAATTCGTGCACCATCCAGAGTGACAGAGTAGAGCTCAATCTTGGAGAGATCAAAGGTCTCTTCAAGAGATGGTGGCTTAGGCTCTGCACTGTTTGTATTGGTATTTTCTGACGGAGCGCTGTAATTAGTATTATCTGGGTTATTGCTATTACCATTGGTCTCTTGTGCTGGCTCACCTTGCTGAGGCACATCTGCGTTTTCATTGCTAACGGGTAGTATTGCTGGCACCTCAGGAACGCCATACTCCTTGATCAATGTACCGCTCATAGCCTGCCACACTAGTGATCGTGTTTTCTTTTCTACTTCCTCCGCACTTGGTGTACGAAATCCTTCATCATACAGTGCGCCCTTTGCTTTATCTAACTCATATGCTGTTTCCCAAAGGTTATCGTTGTAGGTGACAAATGGGGTATTGATTGCAAAAAACCCCTCATTTTCATTGAGTACACTATTTCGATCTATTGCCAATCCCAAACCTAGTCTTGTTTTTCGTTTTGCTAACTGATCACTTTCCAGATTAAAAAAGGCAGCATAGTACTGTTTTGACCGACTTGGGTAAGACTGGAAGCGCTCATTTTCTTTGAGGGCATCATACACTGCCATATCACTGGTATACACAGCATCCACCGAGTTTCTCTTTGTTAAAAGATCCTCATTTGTTGCAAAGGTGTGTAGCTCAATGGCTTCGATATATGGAATATCTCCATAATAGTTATCATATCGGCGTAATTGCAGGATAGTATCTCCCTCTTGCACTGCAGTGCTATCCACATCCAAGGTGTATGGACCACTACCCACCACCTTCATAGAAGAAGCCGCATTAGCTAAATCACCAGCAGCGACGTCCTGCCATACATGTTTAGGAATGATCCCAAGTGTTGTGAGGGTAGGAAAAAATACGTATGGCTCGTCTAGAATAAACTTTACAGTACTGTCATTAACCTTTTCTATCCTTACTCGGGTAAAGGACTTTTGTAGGGTCTTATTTGGAAAATCATCTTTTGCTATCATCTCATACGTAAACATGACATCATCAGCTGTCACAGGGACACCATCATGCCAGGTTGCTTTTGGATTGAGATAAAAGGTATGGGTTTTATAGTCCTTACTCGTCTCAAATGTAGCAAGGTCAGGAACAACTTTTTGTTGTCTTGGGTCAAAGGAGGTGAGACCTGAAAAAACAAGTGACGTGGTATCACCAGCAGAGGAGTCATTTTTGGAAAGCAAAGGGTGTATACTTGCAAGTGACCCTACAATACCTTCCTTATACGTACCACCCGGTAGGGGGACAATATACGAATGCTCTGCGAAGTATATACTTAACAATGTAGCAGCGCTGACCACAAGCACCACCAAAGAAGTAACCAATGCTACACCTAAGGGAAATCGTTTCATGAAGAAGAGTAAAGGTAATAACTACGTAGCTCTATGAGACAAATGCAAATGCAAGTGTGTTGAGCAATAGCAATACTCCAATAACGATAGTAGCTATATGTAAAACCTTATCAGCACCACGCTTTGTGCTGTACACGTTACTTTCTCCTCCAAAGGTTTCTGAAAGTCCTGTTCCTTTATTTTGCATCAATACTGCTGCAGAGAGTAGAATTGAGAGAATAATTTGTAGTGTTAACAATACTGTGCTCATGTGACGTAACTTTTATAATAATACACTGAGATATTACCTACTCTATAACTCAAAAGCAAGACTTATGTGGCAACTTGCAACATTCGCTTTGGATCCTTGCCAAGATGTGGGCAAGTCTTTCGGTGTACCCGTATCTCCTGGCGGACGTTGAGGTATGCAATAAGGTCATCACCTGAAAGCTCCTCAATTTTCCCAGTGCAACACCCCGCAACGGTAAAGGGCATATATGGACTCCCCGCAATCACTAGTTTTCTCGTATTTGCTGTTGCTCGCATTTTATTGACCTTAGGTGCTTTCTTTTTTACCCCCACCACAGAACGATACATTGTTTTGGGCAAGAGTTCACCGCTACCAATCTCGGAGATCAGAAGTGATCTGCTTTTTTTCCCTTTATGCTTATCAATATATAAGGAGAGAAAAGCATCACTAGAAAGGTTGCTCTTTTGACCTACAAGGTAGCGCTGCAACAATTCTCGCCCTCGACGTTCTATCTGACTATGATCTAATGACCTAAAGTACTGCCTTATCTTATTTCGTGCACTTGCAGTACGTACATAGAGCAAAAAAGAAGCTGAGGGTTTTTGCCCTTTTCTTGTGGTAATATCAACCCTATCCCCTGAGTTTAAAACTGCATCCAAGGCTGCCACCTCTCCATTTACCTTGGCAGCCACACAACCATGTCCAATATCAGTATGTACAGAATAGGCAAAATCAAGCGCCGTTGCTCCCTTGGGCAAGGTAATGATCTCACCCGCTGGGGTTAATACATATATCTTCTCAAAAATATCTTGAAACCCTTTATCATTTTTTTCTGTAAGCGTGTCTATTTGTCCTGTTTCCGAAAAAGAGCGACTAAAGTCTGCTAGTTTATTTTGCCAACTAACAACAGCTTTCTCTTTAATCCCATCCTTATAATTGACATGTGAGGCAATTCCATACTCCGCTATTTCATCCATATCTTTTGTCCGTAGCTGTATTTCCACAGAGCGAGAAGGATTACGACTGTATAGTCCCAATACTGTAGTATGAAGACTCATATAGCGATTGGCTTTGGGTAGGGCAATATAGTCCTTAATCCTACCAGGCACAGGAGGGAAGTACTCATGTATATATCCTAGTAGCTTATAACACTCCTCCTTTGTGCTGAGGATAAAACGTAAGGCAAAGAAATCATGAATTTCTGCCACGTGGGTAAATCCCTTTTTTTGAAGCTTTCTAGCTATGGAGTATACATTTTTAATCCGATGGTAGATGCTTCCAGAAATACCTTGAGTAAGCATGATCTTAGAAAGCTTTTCCTTTGCTTCATCCAGTAAGGTACTATTCTTTTTTATAAGTGCAGTACGCTCCGCATCAACCCGTGCGTAGGTTTTTGGCCATAGTAGCTTAAATGCCTCGTCTTCTAAGCGTATCTTCAGCCCATACATTCCCATGCGAGAAGCAATAGGAGCAAAAATATAGAGGACTTCTGTGGCTATCTTTTTCTGTTTACTCCTCGGCATGCTACTCACCGTCGTCATACTATCCAATCGAGTCACTAACTTTACCATAATAACCTCTATGTCATCTGCGAGCACCAAGAGCATCTCACGAAGTACCTCCATGTCATCATTACTATCTGAAAAATCATGTATTTTTCGTATTGCCCAAAATTTCTTCAGCCTGACCACCGATTTCTGCCCAAAAACTTTCAGTACATCTTTTTCCCAATGTTCCACCATTTTTGGGATATCGTGCAAAAGACACAGCTGTATCGTCTGCAATGATGGACGCACTTCTAACAGTAACAGCACACTCCTGTGAGCATGATCCAGATAACTTTCTCCACTTTTTCTCATGGCATGGCCAAGATGCTTGTATGCAAAAGCATATGTATCATCAATACACTCCTTGGCAGATTGTCCATTTTCGCACTGCATATCCCAAAGATACTCTTCCATCTTTGTAAATACTATCTCACTATATGATTTCCATGCCTCACTAGCACTTGCCAATTCCATATATATATTATGTATATGATGAGGGAGTATACAGTGAGGAAGGACATCCTGCAAAGTCCTTTCACTTTTTTATAATATTTGTACACTGTAACCATAATCAATATGAGCATTTTCCATTCATGAACATAGCTATCATTCACGACTTTTTAGATAGGAGCGGGGGAGCTGAGTATGTTTTACATACTATGCTCGAGCTCTATCCCACAGCAGATGTATATACTCTTTTTGCTCATCCAGATTGGCATCAGTCATGCACCAAGGACTATACAGTGATCACACATCCCACAGCTCAGTTTTGGTATACTATCCTAGGCGCCTGTGTGCCAAAAAAGTATGTTACAAAGCTCTTGTTACCTCACTTTGCGAAGTGGATAGATGACATTGATCTCAATGCCTATGATCTTGTCATGAGCAACTCTGGCGCATGGTGTAGTAATATTGTACTTAATTCTGATGTCTGTCATGTGGTTTATATGCATAGTCCTATGCGGTTTGCCTGGGACTGGACACATACTTATCAGAGTCAGTTTCCTTGGCTTCGTATCCCCAATGCGCTCATGATGCACGACATCCGTCAGTGGGATCAGCTTGGGGCAAAGCGTGAAAAATACCTCCTATGTAACGCAAAAACTATTCAAAAGAGAATCAGTAAGTATTATCATGCTCATGCACAGGTCATCTACCCCCCTGTGGACGTGTCTTCCATACCACTCAATGAACATAAAAGGGAAGACTATTTTGTGAGTATCGGCAGCCTCACCTCCTATAAGGGCTTTGATCTTATTATCCAAGCAGTGGAGTCTATAGGGAAAAAACTCATTGTACTTGGGAGCGGACCCGAAGAAAAGCACCTTCGCAGCATAAGTAATGGAAGTACTGTATTTTTAGGGCGTGTGAGTGATGAAGTAAGAAATGCTACCATTGCTAAGGCACAAGCACTCATACAAATGTCTGAGGAAGACTTTGGTATCGTACCAGTAGAAGCCATGGCAGCAGGAACTCCTGCAATTTGCCTAGGTAAGGGTGGAGCGAGAGAAGTGGTCATTGATGGCCTCAATGGAGTACTCTTTCCAGAGCAAAGTGTCCCATCTCTCATCACTGCACTAGAGCATTTTAATACAGCTAGCACCTGGGATCATCATGCTATAACAGAAAGTGTACGTCACTTTTCCAAGGAGCGGTTTCTCAAGGAGTTTTCTACTGCAGTTACTACATCATATGACACACACCAAAAGCTCACTTCGTCATCTTATGAGCGCTCAGATAAGAGAAATATCTCCCCAACAACGCAAGCTTGAAAGTACTAAGGTTATAGCCACACTACGGGTACTGTTGCAAGAGTACCGTACTATTGCCCTCTTTTACCCGCTCGGTCTAGAGATAAATATTTGGCCGTTAGTCAAAGAGCTTTCTCAGGACAGAGATAAGGTTATCCTATTACCTAAAAGTCACCAAACAAGTCGTACGCTTTCATTTCATAGATACACATCGTCTAGCGATTTGGGTGAAAAAAGTCTTGGTGTACAAGAGCCTATCACTAGGGAACACCTGGATAAGATTGATATAGTGGTGGTACCTTTGCGCGCAGTAGACCTCTCTGGACATCGACTAGGGCGGGGGGGAGGTTATTATGACAGCTACTTATCTGCACATCCAAATACTCCAACAATAGGTGTTGGCTATCAGTGTCAGTTAGTGGACGCTGTTCCTGTGGAGCCTCACGATCAACGGATATTGCAGATATGTTTACCTGGTAACACCTATGACACACTGTTGTAGCCTCTGGGATGCAACCTCTTTCAGTGCTTGTGTCGGCACACATCACCTTAGGGGCGGTTATACGGTAAGTTGCTCTACTCTATTAAAAAAGATACATTCCAAGTTAGCAAGATTTACTCTTTCAATCCATACAACATTTAGTACAATAGATGCAACTTTTCAATGCGTAGAAATCGGAACCCATGGCCAAGGGCACCACACCAGCAATGTCTCAGTATTACGATATCAAAGAAAAATACCCAGATAGTATTCTGTTTTTCCGTATGGGTGACTTTTATGAAATGTTTGAAAAGGACGCTCTGATTGCAGGTAAAGAACTAGGGTTAACCGTAACCTCAAGAAATAAAAATGCTGAGCATCCCATACCATTAGCAGGCTTACCATATCATGCTGCTGAAAAGTATATTTCCATACTTACCGAGAAAGGATACTGTATTGCTCTTTGTGAACAAGTATCAGATCCAAAGGCAAAGGGGCTTGTGCAGCGTGCTGTGGTAGAAGTCATCACCCCAGCTACCACCACTAGAAGTCACTCTCTCCAAGAAAAAGAAAATAACTTTCTTGCTAGTCTCATATCCATGGGTGATAAGTTTGCGCTTACCTGTATTGATCTTTCCACCGGAGATGTCTACATCTTACATTGCAGTAGTATAGAGGACGTGCATCAAGAGCTCCAAAAACGAAGAGTAAAAGAACTCGTACTCTCAAAGTCATCACTCAATCATGATGCCTTTGACTCCTCCGGTGTACGTGTCATCAACCTCGACCTCAAGGACAACAAGTCGATCAATACACTCTATACCCAAGATATTTTAGACCATGTTGGTATGAGTGCAGAGGGTATTAGTGCAGAAAGTCTCATGCTTGGCATGCAATACCTCACGCAAACACAGCTCATGGAGATTGCTCACCTTCGCACTCCAAAGATACTAGGGCATGAGTACATGAGTATACCCATGAGGACATACCGACATCTTGAAATCTTTCACACACAACGCACCGGAGGAAAAGAACATAGTCTACTTGGTACCATTGATTGTACTGTGACAAGTAGTGGAGGTAGACTCGCACACAGCTACCTCCTTCAGCCCCTAGTCGATCCTGCGCAGATAACACTCCGCCAAGATGTAGTGGAGCTTCTCCATACGAAAGGGAGCCTTCGAAGCGATCTACGCAAGCTACTGGCGGCGACCTATGATATAGAAAGAATCATCTCACGTCTGAGTATGAGTCGAGGGAATGCAAGAGATCTAAAAGCCATAGGAAAAAGCCTTGAACACGTATCTGAGATTGCAGCACTATCCCAGCCGCTCTTAGCGCTTGCTTTAGGAAACACTATCCTCGCTCCCTGCAACTCCCCAGAGATATTAGAGCTTACTACATACATAGCTGAGAGACTCACCGAGGATCCACCTATAGAGCTTACCCAGGGAGGTATGATCCAAACAGGATTCCACCCACAAGTAGATGAGTATCGTACCCTGTCCAAAGGAGCAAAAGAAGCGATGCTTGCTATGCAAGAACAAGAAAAAGAGCGAACGGGGATTTCCACATTAAAAATAAAGCATACCTCTGTCTTTGGGTATTTCATTGAAATTAGTAAAGCACAACGTGACAAGGCACCAGAGCATTATCAGAGAAAACAAACCTTAGTAAATGCAGAGCGCTTTAGTACGCCAGAGCTTCGAGAGCTAGAAGAGCGCATTCTACAGAGTAGTGAACATCTTTATACCCTAGAATACGAGCTCTATCTGGAGCTACGTGACCACGTACTCCACCATATTGAATTACTCTATAGTGTTGCGCATAGTATTGCACAGTTAGATGTCCTTGCTAGCTATGCTGAGACTGCCGCTGAGCGTGACTATACTAGGCCTACTCTTCATACCTCAGGCCCTAGTACCATTGTCGGTGGAAGACATCCCGTGGTAGAAGTATTAGAGCAAAAAAAAGGATCTCACTTTGTAGCCAATAGTAGTACGTTGGATAAAGAGCACCATGCGCTTCATCTGATCACAGGTCCCAATATGGGCGGTAAATCCACATACCTCAGGCAAGTGGCGCTCATCAGCCTTATGGCACAGTGTGGTATGTATGTGCCAGCAACAAGCGCAGAGCTCAAGATATACGATCGTATTCTCAGTAGGGTCGGAGCAGAGGACAATCTCAGTAGCGGGGCATCAACCTTTATGGTGGAAATGTCTGAGATGGCAGCTATTTTAGACTCTACCACAGAGCATAGTCTCCTTATTTTAGATGAAATAGGGCGGGGAACCTCTACCTACGATGGACTTAGTCTGGCCCAAGCAATCTTTGAACACCTCCACCACCATGACAGACCTCATACGCTCTTTGCCACTCACTACCATGAACTCATTGAGGTAGCAGAGCAGCTACCCAATGCGGGAAACTACAGCGTTGGGGTAGGAAAAAGAGGGGATAGTATTCACTTCCTTCACACCATTATGGAGGGGGGAGTGGCAGACAGCTACGGTATCGAGGTGGCAAAGCTTGCAGGGATTCCTTTGGAAGTGGTCCAAGCTGCTACAAGGATCCTACAACAACTTGAGCAAGAGGAAGGAAGCGGTCACCGTAGCAAAAATCAACCTTCTTTATTTGAGTCACCAAAACCGAATCATAGCGCTCATATGGATATGATTACTGACATCTCAGGTATTGATATCAATACCCTTACACCCTTAGATGCCATGGGACTTCTTAATGAATATATTAGTAGA
>JBBKXV010000284.1:0-1483 GCA_037969665.1 Candidatus Altimarinota bacterium | reverse complement strand
CTTTAAAAAAATCATCAATTACTCCCTCATGTCCTTCTCCTTCAATAATAAAGCAAACCAGTCTCTCTATGCCGAAATAAGCATACCTGAAAACCATAATAATACCTTTATCATCTTTTGCCATGGATTCCCTTCTAGTAGTGCTGGAGGTACTGCTCAACATGCACTAGCCTCCTTCCCTCTTCTCGGATATCCCACAATGGTGTTTGATTTCTCTGGAGTACACCGCTCAGAGGGGGACTTTTCTACAAAGCTCATGAGCAAGGAGCTAGAGGATATTGCCGCGGCAATTGATCACGTGGAAACGATATACAAACCAAAGCACATTATACTCATGGGGCACTCTACAGGAGCTATTGATGCAGCACTATATGGACATACTGATCCGAGACTCAGTGCAGTGATCTTGCTCGCAGGCGTCAGTAATCTAGATCAAGCTGTACACTATGACTTTTCAGACCATATGGTCAAAGACTTTTGGGAGCAAGGACACATCACCTATGACAGACCAGATAAAGAATGGCTCCATGGCAAGAGCTTGGGTAAGGGATTTTATCATGAATTCTTTACCTTGAACATTCCTAAAGCAATCTCAACACTCACTCTCCCACTGCTCATCGTCCATGGACAATATGATTGTGGCATTCCTATGGGCAAGGATGCGTTGGAACTTTATGACATGGCAAATCACCCCAAAGAGTTAGCTATTATCCCTAGTGCAGGACATTCATTTAAAGAAGAAGGGGCCTGGGAAAAGGTCGTGGAAAAAGTTGACAAGTTTTTGAAAGAAAATATATTTGCACATTACTAATCTCATCATAATGACTATAAGCACTCCCGCAGGTCCTGAAGAACAGGTATATCACGGCAAGATCATTGAAGTTATAAGGCAACCTATGAATATAGGTGATAAGGTCATCTACTTCGAAAAAGCAAGGAGAGCACCAGGAACAAGAACCATTATAGTCCGTGGCAACAGTGTCCTACTTACAAGAGAGTACCGAAGTGAAATAGATGCATATGATTACAGGTTACCTGGAGGAAAAGTATATGACACCTTGGCAGAGTTTCAAAATGCTAGCATAGATAAAGGTGCGATACTTAAGGCAGCAATGTCTGGCGCTATAAAAGAATGTCTTGAGGAAACAGGTTTAGTAGTCAAAGATTTAGAACTCCTTAAAGTTTCACACGCAGGTGCAACTATTGAGTGGGACTTATATTACTTTTTGGCTAAAAATGCTACAGAGCATCATACTGGACAATCTCTCGAAGATGGAGAATTCATAGAACCAAAGTGGTTTACTTTTGTAGAAGCAAAGAAGCTATGCATGGAGGGCAATATACGTGAGGATAGAACTCTTGGTGTGCTAATGGTATTCTTGGAGCAACAATTACAATAACATCTACCGATCTTGTCCTTTGTATTTCAACGCATCTGCAAATACTGATTGGTACCCCAGTAGATCCTCTCTTGGCACAGATG
>JBBKXV010000283.1:0-1614 GCA_037969665.1 Candidatus Altimarinota bacterium | reverse complement strand
GCGACACCACATATCTATCTATGCCTTGGTAAATATTTCCCAATAGTGACGTCGTATCTGCACGTGCAAAGCTTTTTCCAGCTGGCAGGCTTGGTATATGCACTACCTCCAATCTACCCCCACCGTAGTACAATCCCAAGGATGGAGTGCTCTTAATACGAATTGATCTTGGCACATTGGGATAGAGAACTGTACCTTTTGCAAAAGTATGTAGAGGAATATTTTCATCTCCAATAGAAATCTTACCTGCATCTACAGGAGTACGTCCTAGGTTTAACACCTCTACATAAGTACCATCCACTAGATCTGCAACTTCATTGATTACAATGTTTGGCACAGTGTAAGGACCATAGCTCTCATGATAAATTGGAGATGAGCTACCACCCTTTATTGCGAAGTAGTACAAATCTAACTGGTTAGTCATAATAAGAGGAACACTATATTCCTCTGCCTCATTTATTGGATCATGTCCTGAAAACGTATAATAGAGTACTGCCCCCTCGGTGGCATGTAATATAATTTCTGAGCCGTATGTACTCTTTTCAAGACTACTACTCCAAGCTTTGATTTCTTCCTTTACATTGGCTGCTCCTGGGGTTGCAATTGTTACCTCTGCATCACAAAAATGAAGCTCATACACCTCACAAAAAAGACTCAATGATTTCCCCTTTGGCAAATCTGCAAATGCAACAGAGTCAACTATCTCTCCATCAGGTGAGTGTAAGGCAATCTCCTCCTCTCCTGTATTATTGAGAGAAAAGGTACCATACAGAACAAGGTATTCTCTTGTGGAGATACTTTTTTCTTTCAGGTATACTTTTTTTCCGGCAGCATCCTCAAGCCACCAACCATCTAATATGATCTTCTCAGTACCATAATTATATAACTCAACAAACTCCTCCCCCTCCTCTGGGGTAGCTAACACCTCTGAGATAATCAAAGTAGTATGCAGCTCTGCATCTTCAACGGTAGTGTTTACAGCAGCCTTAGTGGGTGCTGACCACTCCCATGTATCCTCAGCATTTGCAACCGTTGTCAGACCTAAGCTAACAAGGATATATAGTAGTATTAGTCGTCTCAAAAACATCTTCAGGGCATTACAAAAGTATACCCTATGGTAACAAAAATGTAGATCCTTACAATAGCTACTTCTCCTTAGTGGCGAAAAAAAGTAATTACAGGGTGAGTCGTATAAAGGTCGATACGATAGCATATGCAGACATAGCTAGTATGAGTGCGAAAAATGTATACTTTGCCACAGAATATCCTTTCTTTTTTTGTTCCTCATTTACTCCCCCAAATATAATTAAAATACCAGCATAGATAAAGAATACCACCGCGCCAATAGTCATAAACCCTAGTAGATAGTTGGAAATACTCATTAACGTGACAATACCATCTCCCAGTTGAGGAGTAATTTCACCTGGAACAATAGTCACACTGTCTCCAATCGGAATACCATAGACTGCGACCACAAAAGCCTTTGCAAACACGATAACTCCAAGTCCAATAGCATTATTGAGCACCACTTTTTGTGCGGCCTTTGTTGCATCCTCTTCTCCTTGTGAAGTGATGATCCGAAGAGCTGAGATAACAATAAATAGTACACAAAAT
>JBBKXV010000282.1:0-1586 GCA_037969665.1 Candidatus Altimarinota bacterium | reverse complement strand
GTAGGAGGGGATATGGTACCTGAGGTTGTAGTTGTCGTAGTAGTGGTATTTGTATAGTTTACATTACATATAGTAACCTGCCGAGGACTAAAGTAATTATAATAGTTTCCATATACATCTTCACCTTGTGAGTTATTGGTCTTATAAATAGGAACTATATCAATCCTATAGTAGCCTGTACCATTTGATTCTAAAATGCCCTTATCAATACCAAAAAAGTCATCTGGTTTTTGTATAGACCACATGTTTGATGAATTAGACACTTTTACACCATCTTTGTAAACTACAAGCTTATATCCGACTAAAGTAAGTGTACTAAGAAATGCAACAGGGACATTGAAGAAACCCCCTGGTTTCATAATGGAGGACCCTCCAATTACACCTTGCGCATCAGTAAAACTAATACGAGTACCATCATCTTTACATGCTGACACATTATACTTGTCAGGATTGAGGTCGTTAAAGACAAAACTTGTCACCGTGTCTCCAGAGTTTAATTGTTGTTGTTCAGTAGGCTGCGATGTCCATTCGATCTTATTAGTTGTGACAGCATACGATGCCGCAGACACAGCTGGCATCATGGTAGCCAAAAGCGATAGCAGAGCAAGTCCGCTCACCCCCTTGTGAAATAAATGTTTAATTCTCTGTTTCATGGTGTGTTTTTATTTGATAATAAAAAGAGTTATCATAGTATTGTACATGATTGTCCTTTCTTTTGCATAGGGCAAAAACGAGATAATATGGTGTAGTATTACTATATAATAAAAGCTCACCAGTATTTCTGATGAGCTCTTATACTGTTCACCGCACTATAACCTTACTGCGCACGCTTCATCTTCACATTCATCTTGCTGCCATTTGCTCCGTATAGACATCACGTGGTTTCCCCTCAAAGCTAGTATAGCAGCAAATATTTCCTATCTAAGACCATCTCTCGCACAAAGCGACCTCATGTTCAGTGAGTAAAAAGGACAAGAAGAAACCAAATGTATTGTTTTCTGATTATTTTGTTATGCGCTCCATCAATACAACAAACTCTGCTCGCGTGATGGGTTGATTTGCAACAAATCGTGATCCCTCCCTTGTAGCGACACCATATACCCATTGCTTTGCATGAGCCAATAGCACATATGGAGCAAACCAAGCATCCGTATCCACATCTGGAAACTGAACGTAGGAATATGAAGGGTTTTTACTCTCCCAACTCGTATACGACTTCACGATGTCCTCACTACTATACCCCTTGCTTAACATAATCATCTTTAGTGCCTCCGCTCTAGTGGACTCCGTCCCTGGAGCAAATGTATTGCCAGGATATCCTTGAGTAATACCATGTTGCCTAAGTGACATCACAGCATCATAATACCAAGCACCCTTGGGAACATCGCTAAATGTACTTACGCTTTCAGATGTGGGAGCTAAAGTAGAAGCAATAATTTTTGCTATTTCTGAGCGGTGAATAGGCTGGCTCGGTCTAAAGGTACCATCTTCATATCCAGAAATAATTCCACGTGTCACTAGAGACTGTACAGCACTCGAGGAAAAATGAGTGTTTGGAAGGTCTTTAAATACTGTTTGTGATGGTG
>JBBKXV010000281.1:0-1070 GCA_037969665.1 Candidatus Altimarinota bacterium | reverse complement strand
TTCCGCTGGGAGTAGATTGACATATAAGCGTTAGTATGATAGAATATATCATATGAGAACTTTTCCCAAAGTTAAAGAAGTGCTACATACCTCTCCTGATGATTTTCTAGATACAGATGGTGATGTGCAGTCTTTTGTTAATACTGAAAATCCTTACTTCGAAGAACCTGATCAGACCGTAGACGTATTGCAGAGTGACCCACCAATTGGCTATGATTCAGTTTACGCAGAACCAGGTGTATACGTGACCTTTGAAGACAGATTAACAGCACTCGAAGCACTTGCTAAATTATATGGACAGCGGAATAGAGCCAAAGGTATGGATCAAGCCTTAAGAGTTGCTCCTTATAGGAATGACCTGAGTAGACGGTACGAAAATCCTGATATGTTAGCAGATGCGGCCGCCAAAAAATCAGTTCAGTTACAAAAAGAGATAGATAAGCATATGACAACATTGACCAAGGAAGATGAGCTAAAAGCTGCTGGCCTAGGGCATGATAGTAGTGCCATAAGTGCAGGTCAAACAAGACAAGAAATTATGGATGCTTTTGGAGAAGTAGTTGTGTATCAAGATCGACAAAAAAATCTCCGACCGCTAAGAAAAGCTGCAAAAATAATTTTGAATCAATAAGATTAGCACTGTATTCGGTGTCGGATGTACAGAGGGAGACTATAGTACCTTCTCAGACTTCATTTGCTTAGCGTAAGGCAGTGCAGCCGCTAGTATTATGACAGCCATGCCCACTAGGGCGATGATGTTAGGCCGCTCATGGAACAGCAGTATGCCAAATAGTACTCCGAAGACTATTTCCGATAGTCCCAATATCCCGGCAGTCCCGGCATCAATGAGCTTAGTACCGCTGACAAAGAGCCATGATGCAATCAAAGACACTACCGCGAATACGATCATATACGCCCATTCTATGTCGAAAGCGGGCAACGGGAGCGACTTACTGAATAGTCCTGCCATGAAGAAGTTCGCAACGACTGATGCTGCCCACAGCATTGCCGTTGATTGTGTTGAGCCATAATGGATATGCTGAGCAAAGACACTATTTGCAGCACTAGAC
>JBBKXV010000280.1:0-1501 GCA_037969665.1 Candidatus Altimarinota bacterium | reverse complement strand
TCTCAATCTATATATCATTTCCACTACATCGGCCCTCGTAACTTCTTTATTAAAGCTCTGAATGGTCGTTGGGGTATAATTGGCATCGCTGAGGTAGGTAACATAAGGCATATACCACTCCTCATCCGTGGTCCCATCTAGCCCTATATAGACCGTTGTCAGTATTTTTGCAGCCTCTACAAAATTGATCTTTGCAGCTGGCCGAAAGGTACCATCTGGATAACCTTGCACCGCACCACTAGCAAGTGCCTCACACAGGTAAGGAGCATACCATGACGTATATTCAATATCTGAAAATGTCTGACCTCGAGTACAGTCGGGATCAAGAGTAGAGAATACTAGTTTGAGAAACTCTGCTCTATTGATCGTCTGCTCTGGCTTAAATGTCCCATCGCCATAGCCACCTATTATCCCATCAGCATGAAGTTGCTCCACAGAATATGCAAACTCATGCTCCGATGATACATCCGTAAATGTAGCTGCAAAAGCCGTTGGAGACACCATCCCAAGAAGGCTCATTCCTACCAAAAACTTCTTTATCATACAGTAATTCCTTAATTGTTAATTCAGTAATTCAGCCATTAGGCACTTTTCTGTTCTCAAAAGTACAATACTCCCGTATAGTATATATCGCTTTGTAAAAAATGAAATACATGAAAAAGTTTAAGCTAGTCTCGGAATATAAACCAGCAGGTAGTCAGCCTCAGGCAATTACGTCCCTCAACCAAGGTATCAAGGAAGGGAAAAAAAAACAGACCTTACTAGGTATCACTGGTTCTGGAAAGACATTTACCATGGCAAATGTAATCCAAGAGCAACAGCGACCTACGCTTATTATTGCCCACAATAAAACACTTGCAGCACAGCTAGCCGCAGAGTTTCGAGAGTTTTTTCCAGAAAATGCCGTGCATTACTTTGTGTCGTACTACGATTACTACCAGCCAGAGGCATATATTGCCAAGACGGATACCTTTATAGAAAAAGATGCCTCCATCAACGAGGAAATAGAAAAGTTTCGTCATGCTGCTACCGTGAGTCTACTTACTCGTAACGATGTGATCATTGTAGCTTCAGTATCATGTATCTACGGTATTGGTGATTCAAAGGACTACATGGCCATGGCAGAAACATTTGCTGTTGGGGGACTCTACTCAAGAGATGGCTTACTTCGTACTTTAATAAAACTGCAGTTCAAACGAAGTAAAACTGACTTCAAACAAGGGATGTTTAACGTGATTGGTGATGTGGTTGAAATCTTTCCTCCTCATCAAGATAACGTCTTTAGATTTGAGTTTTTTGACGAGGAGCTAGAGCGTATTGTCGAGGCTGATCCGCTCACAGGAGAGGTATTCGAGGAGTTAAAAGAGGTACTGATCTTTCCAGCTAGCCACTATGCGACTCCACCAGAGAGGGTAAGTCAAATCATCCCTGAGATAAGAGCTGAGCTCGAAGACCGTCTTAAGTTTTTTGAAAAGCAGCAAATGATCGTGCAGGCACACCG
>JBBKXV010000279.1:0-1872 GCA_037969665.1 Candidatus Altimarinota bacterium | reverse complement strand
GCTTTATGATAACTCTTTGCAGGCAAGTACTCATCTCCCACAGTGGTGCGCATCCCCTGCTCTTGTATCTTGTGCACGGTGATACTTGCAGGATCTACCCTTTCCATGTCATGTCTAGGCCACACTACCATCACAAACATAAGGATGTGGAGCCCTAGCAAGAGCCACAACAAGCGCCGCAGTACTTTTCCTCCATACCAGTACACCATGCCAGCAATGGCGCCTCCAAGTGGCACCAACAAGAGCCAAAGTCGCCATGGAAACTGTACATACTGCACCATAGGCATGTACATCCAAAACCATACCCCTGTTGTCGTCATCAATATGAGGAGTAGCACTGCCATCCCTGTACACGCTGTAAGCAATGGTCTTTCTTTTATATGCTTTGGCCACATCACACCAGCGACTACCAACAACACAATGAAAAATGGAGGAACCCACCCAATAAAGCCAATATCTACCACCATACTCCAAAGAGATACGAGGTTGTTAGTCACCTGAAACTTTCCACCAAGTAGCTCTGAGGTGTCTATGTGTCCTTTTTCAAAAAATGCAGGGAGTAAAAAGGCTAGTCCTGTGATACAAGCACTTAACACTGTCCACAATACACGCTTACAGGCTTCCTTTTCATTTGAGAGCCAAAGCTGCCTTCCTCGTAGCAATACTATGAGACCAACCACAGGAGCGCAAAGCATCACCGTAATATTATGTGAAAGCAACAAAGCAACTACCATCACAAAGACAAACAACCGTTGTAGTACACCATCCTTGCTACTTAATATATCCATGGCAAGCACCATAGGGAGGATGAGCATCATTCCCATAAATTCTGCAAAGGCGTTGCGTGTAAAGAGGTCTGTAGCAACATAGGGCATAGAAAGGTATGCTAGTGCAGCAAACAACCCCGCCTCAGAAGTTGCATGCCTTTTTACCAAATACCATACAGATAAGGAAGATCCAAATAATGCTAAAAATATAACCACTTTCATGCCAAGCTCAATACCCAGTACCATCCCCAGTACCGATGACAAAAAGAGGAATACTGGACTATACAATACAAAAATAGGACTTCCAGCACCACCATAGAGATGGGGAGCTATTCTAGGTAGCCATTGCTGCTGTAGTGCATCCCCGTATTCGACAATACGGACAATTTCCAATGGCAAGTCATGCCCCCTCGGCAAGCCATCTATACTCCAAAACTGATGATACAATAGTATCACAGCAAGAAAAATCACTACATAGTACAGATATGTTTTACAAAAAGAATACATACTATGACATGGAGTTATCAAACACCAAGCTATCCTTGGTGGCAACCAAACTAGGATCAAAAATATCGTCGATCACTACAGCCACAGCAGTTATATCTACAATATACTTTCTAGATACCAAGTACTGCTCTCTTGGCCTAAACCAATGAACATTGCGTATATAAAGGTGGGAGATATACCATGTAGCCTCCTCCACATGCACATCATAGACTTTCCCCACATAAGCTCCAGAGCTAGTCACCACTTTTTTACCCAATATAGCGATACGTTCCGCGATCTCACTACGTTTCACCCTACCATGAGCCCTCACTCTTCCCTCCTCAAAGTGCAACTCATCTGTAGATATACACACTGTTTTCCATGGAAAGGAAGACCTCTGACAACGCAACATCGTGATCTTGGCACTGTCACGCGTCACCATTATGTTTGTAATAACATAACCAGTATATGCCCTCGTGCCCTTTAGAGCCGTACCTATATATGTGCGGAAGCTCGTAAAGGGCATGATCAGAGAGATTTAGGTATTTGAATTTTTGTTTTCGGCTGCACTTGCCCCATTTTCATTTCCCGTACCCGTTGTACCTTCCTTGTCTAGATC
>JBBKXV010000278.1:0-4071 GCA_037969665.1 Candidatus Altimarinota bacterium | reverse complement strand
ACCCTTATCATAGCAGAGGCAGGAAGTTATGTGAGTTACCTGGAAGGTTGTACAGCACCAATGCGTGATGAAAACCAATTGCACGCAGCTGTGGTGGAGCTCATCGCCCATGATGATGCAGAGATCAATTACTCTACAGTACAAAACTGGTACCCTGGAGATGAAAACGGAGTGGGAGGAGTATATAATTTTGTGACCAAGCGTGGTCGCTGTGACGCTAGGGCAAAAATCTCCTGGACTCAAGTAGAGACAGGATCAGCTATTACATGGAAGTACCCGAGTGTCATCCTCGCGGGGGATGACTCTGTTGGTGAGTTTTACTCTGTGGCAGTGACCAAAAATCATCAGCAGGCAGATACGGGCACCAAGATGATTCATATCGGGAAAAGGACAAAGAGTCGAATCATCTCAAAGGGAATCTCTGCAGGAAAGAGTCAAAACTCCTACCGAGGGAGAGTGAGAATCCTGAAGTCTGCAGAAGGTGCAAAAAATTACTCAGAGTGTGATTCGCTACTCTTATCATCAACCTCTGGAGCACATACATTTCCATATATTGACGTGGGTAACAACACTTCGTCTGTGGAGCATGAAGCGACGACCTCCAAGGTAAGTGAGGAAACTCTATATTACTTAGAACAGCGTGGACTTTCTCGTGAGGAGGCTATGAATCTCATTGTGAGAGGATATTGCAAAGAGGTGTTTGACAAGCTCCCTATGGAGTTTGCTTCCGAGTCACAAAAGTTGTTAGAGCTCACTCTGGAAAATAGTATTGGTTAATTAATAATACATATCATGTTAGACATACAACATATTGAGGTGGGGGTAGAAGGAAAAAAGATTTTACGTGATTTTTCTCTTTCTATACCAAATGGGGAGGTACATGTGATCATGGGTCCCAATGGTGTAGGTAAAAGCACCTTGTCTTCTACGATCACAGGCAAGGCAGGGTATGCTGTTTCTCAAGGAAAAATGCTCTTTGAAGGCAAGGACCTTACTGGCATTAGCCCAGAAGTACGGGCGCGGATGGGAATATTTTTAGCCATGCAGCACCCTATAGAAATACCAGGTGTGTCCACGGCAGAGGTACTGCGCATGTCACTTAATGAGATTCGTACGTATAGAGGAGAGGAGCGTCTTGATCCCTTTGATTTTGTGGAGTTACTTGAATCCAAGCTGGATCAGGTAGGACTTTCCAGAGAATATATGCAGCGTTTTTTCAATGATGGGTTTTCTGGAGGAGAAAAAAAACGAAATGAAGTATTACAAATGTTACTTTTGGAGCCAAAACTTTGTATCCTGGATGAAATTGACTCAGGCTTAGATATCGACTCAGTAAAACTCATAGGAGAAACTATTCAAAAGATGAAACATGCAGATCGATCATTTTTATTGATTACCCACTACCCTAGGTTACTGGAGTATTTGGAGGTAGATAAGGTGCATGTGATGACTGGTGGGCGTATTGTTACGAGTGGTGGGATTGAGCTAGCTCACCAGTTGGAAAAAGAAGGATATGACCAGATAACCATGCAAGCATCATGAATGATAAGATGAAATCCCTTTTGGAGGTAGCCAAGGTTGATGACAATACTATCAACAGGGTGCTGGCACTACCAGTGCCGCGTTTTGGTGATGAGGGGTGGCAACATATGCGGCCTTCACTTCTCTTGCCACAGGGGGGCTTGCTACTATTGTCACAAGATACCAAGGTACCTCATACTCTAGCGGAGCTTCCAGATGGTCACCGCATTGTATTTTACAATAATACTTATGCACCTGAGCTATCTATAGTTCCAGAGGGAGTAAGTATAGTAGAAAAAAAGAGTGAGATAGGTGAGGTGGCATGTACATATGATGCTATTGCATCACTAGGGAATACCACAAAGATACACATTGCCAAAGATACCCAAGCACCACTGAAAATTGTACACATTGTAGAAGGAAGAAAGTGTTTGCTTATACTTCCAGTATCTTGCTTAGTAGTGGTTGAGGACGGTGTCAGAGCTGAAGTGGAGCTCTATATGAAATCTACTCAGGAAACAAGAGGGGTAGTATACTCAAGAGTAGAGTGTATTGTAGGAGCGCATGCTACGTGTTCCCTGGTGGAGGAGTGTTTGTCCTCTATGATTGTCTATGCTACAAAAGAAGTGACCATATCACAGGGAGGAGATATGGATCATCGTATTCGATGTAACACCTCTGTATTAGAAAGAGTGACAGTTCAATCCCAGGTAGGTGAGGGAGGAGCATATAGCTTAGGGACAGCTATTATAGGCCTTGGAGCAAGTCATGTGGAGGTGCATGTTGAAGTACAGCATATAGGAAGTCACAGTAAGAGTATGCAAAAAATGCGTGTCGTAGGTAGAGACACATCCATAGCGGTGGTGGACAGTAAAATATATGTTGAAAAAGAGACACCAGGATGTGATGCTCATCAGGATCTCAAGGCACTACTCCTGTCTAATCAATCCAAAGTACACCTGAATCCAATGTTAGAAATATATACCGATGAGGTTACATGTAGTCATGGAGCCAGTGTTGGTCATATGGATATCGATATGCTTTCCTACCTTGCATTACGAGGAATAGGTGAAGTTGAAGCAAAAGAGATGTTGGCTGCTGGGTTTGTGAAGGAGGTGAGTGCGTGAAGGTAATCGCTTGGCTATAATACACTGGAAGCTTAGCAGGTTGGGTATCCAGTTTTTGCATATATATGTTCTCTTATGTATTGTTTGTAATGCTCTTGTGACCCCCATATGATATCTCGTTCACGTGAAAACTTTCCAAGGTGATCTGCTAAAAATATTGATAAAATGCTAGTGGTATGCTGTTGAGAAGTCGACTTTTTAGCACATTTAAAATAGTCCAGCCACAATGCCTCTTTAATACTATTATTCATTTCTGGACATGGCTCTACAGGGTTATCTTGCCTGAGTATGAGGCAAAGATCGCGGCATAAGTCTTGGATAGACCCTTGTGTATACTGTATGTTTGAGGAATTCTTCTTTTGTAGAAGAGTGTCCTCTTGATTGCTAATTATATTCATAATATGTAGACTACAGATAACGCCGCTATTATATACCCTAGAGTCTAGAGTCAATATGGAATTTGGAGATAAGATCAGGCATAGATTTCCTATATACAGCCAAGAGGATAACAAAAGCATGGTGTATCTAGATACTGGTGCTAGTAGCCAACGCTTGGATACCGTATTGTCTCGTATGGAGGAGTACCATTTGGATTACAATGCAAATATTCATAGAGGTGTGTACCCTATGAGTGAGCGGGCAACCGCTGAGTATGAGCAAGTGCGCGAAAAGGTCTCATCTTTTCTGAATGGTGCACATGGTGATGTCGTGTTTACCAAAAATGCCACTGAAGCTATTAATCTGGTTGCACAATCCTTTGGCGGAATGGTCTTAGAAAAAGATGACATCATTTTGGTTAGCGAGATGGAGCATCATGCAAACATTGTACCGTGGCAGATGATTGCAGAAAAAACGGGAGCCTTGGTACAGCGTATTCGAGTAACTGCGCAAGGTGAGATAGATATGAATGCGTATCAGGAATTGCTTCAATCCAAGCCAAAGATAGTTGCTATTACCCACGTCTCAAATGTACTCGGTACTATCAACCCAATCAAAGAAATAGTCGCCTTGGCACACACCACAGGAGCAAGAGTCATTGTGGATGGAAGTCAGGCTGTACATCATCTCAAAGTGGATCTACAGGCACTTGGTGCAGATTTTTATGTGTTCACGGGCCATAAGGTTTACGGACCCACAGGTGTAGGTGTGCTTTGGGGTAAAAAAGAATTATTGGAGCAGATACCACCATACCAAGGTGGTGGAGATATGATAGAAAGTGTGAGCTTTGAGGGAACGACATACATGCCCTCACCTACAAAGTTTGAAGCAGGGACACCACCCATTGCCTCTGTAATAGCTCTTGGTGCCGCCATAGAGTTTCTCGAAGAGGTCGACTATGACGAGCTGCATCAATACGAAGAGCGACTTCGTATTCAGTTGGAGCGGGGGTTGAGCAGTATAGAGGGAGTAAGTATTATTGGAG
>JBBKXV010000277.1:0-2573 GCA_037969665.1 Candidatus Altimarinota bacterium | reverse complement strand
TCTTTTACCCTTGGCACTTCCTGGGATAATTCTAGAAACGTATCATTACTTATTACAAAAAACCCCAGTTGAAAATATTTTTTCTTGTACGGCATTTAACCCATGTTCTGCATTAAATGTTAATTATTTTGGATTTTTGACCATCCCACTGCTTTGTTTGACGGCATTTATTGTGATCGCAATCCTCAGCTTTTGGCATAGAAGGTCTGGGAAGTAGTCCAGTTTTTAACAATATCATATGAAGCTCTCAATAAAGCCAAGTATTCTTCAAGGTAGTATTGTTGTATTAGCTGCGGTGGCATCCCTTGGTTCTCTCTATTACAGTACCTTTGGTGAACCTGTAGTAAACATGGTTGATGGCAATTTCTTTCCTGTGGGAATGGGTATTGCCCCCTGTGACCTATGTTGGTATACAAGGATTTTGATGTATCCCATTGTTCTCATAGGGTTACTGAGCCTCATAAAAAAAGACAAACAGGGTATTGATTATAGTCTTATCTTGATTGTGCCAGGTTTTTTTCTGAGTCTATATCATGTGATGGCAGTACAGTTGTCTCTTGGACAGCATGTGGCATGTACAGATTTTAATCCTTGCGCTACGGGTGGCGTACATTATTTTGGGTTTCTCTCTATGCCAATGCTATCCTTAGTGGTGTTTGCAATGATGTTGGGGCTAGGGATCTGGGGAAAAGTACTCTCCAAAGAGTGATACGGAAGATACTATTGGGGATGAATGATGCTAATAAAAAAAGGTACTCCATGCGGAGTACCTTTTTTCTGTCATATTTTCTGTATGATTACGACTTCTTACCAAACTTTTTTCGATCACCCTCAGTAAGATATTTCTTTCGAAGTCTGATGTTGAGTGGTGTTACCTCCACAAGTTCGTCATTTTGGATATACTCTAGAGCTTGCTCAAGAGTCATACTTCGAGGTGGAGTAAGCTTTACCGCCTCATCCGTACCTGATGCACGTACATTTGTTAGTTGCTTACCCTTTGTTGGGTTGACCACAAGGTCACCTCCCTTGAGATGCTCTCCTATGATCATACCTTCATAAAGCTCCACTCCAGGTCCAACAAAGAGAGGACCACGTTCTTGAAGACTCCATAGAGAGTATGCTGACGTTGCTCCTTTGACTCCAGAGATCTGAGATCCAGCTTTTCGCTTTGGTATTTCTCCTTTGTACTCTTCAAACTGACTGAAACTGTGATACATGATACCCTCACCCTTGGTGTCTACCACAAATTCAGATCGGAATCCTAGCAGTCCACGAGTAGGGATATCATACTCCATACGTACAAGACCATTTTCTTGTGTCATATTGACCATGATACCTTTTCTCTTTCCAAGTTTTTCAATAACAGCACGCTCCATTGGCTCCATTTTCTTTCCATTAATCGTCTGCATCAATACCTCAGGAGTAGAAACAGAAAGCTCAAAGCCTTCACGTCTCATTCCCTCGATCAATACGGCTAGGTGAAGCTCACCTCGGCCAGATACTTTGTATGAGTCAGTTCCTGGTACGGGCTCTACCTGAAGTCCTACGTTGGTCTCAAGCTCTCTATCTAGTCTATCTTTTATATGTCTTGTTGTTACAAACTCACCTTCCTTACCAGCAAAGGGAGAATTATTTACTAGAAAGTTCATAGATACTGTAGGTGGATCTACCACGATAGCGGGAAGAGCCTCACAAGATTCTTCTCCACAGATAGTATCTCCTACGTAGATGTCTGGAAGTCCAGCCACCACACAGATATCACCTGCTCGTGCCTCCTTTGCTTCCACTCGTTGCATACCTGCAAAGGTAAAGAGCTTTGCAATCTTACCCTTGGTCATAGTGCCATCAGGTTTTTTGATAGAAAGATTTTGACCTACTTTAATGGTTCCTTCATAGACACGACCAATTGCAAGACGACCAAGGTAGTTATCATATCCTAGGTTGGATGGTTGCATTCGAAGTGGTGCATCATCGTTTCCTGCTGCATTTGGTACCTTTTCCATGATTAACTCAAAGAGAGGAGTGAGATCTGTTGCATCATCATCCAGTGTCTTTTTTGCAACACCATCTCTACCAATAGTGTAGAGATATGAAAACTCTAGCTGCTCATCATTTGCTCCTAGCTCCACAAAGAGGTCAAACACCATATCTAGTACGGCATCAGGACGAGCCATAGGCTTATCAATCTTATTGAGAAGCACCACTGGCTTTAGGCCAAGTTCTAGTGACTTTTTTAGTACAAACCGAGTCTGTGGCATAGGCCCTTCGTATGCATCCACAAGGAGAAGTACGCAGTCTACAGTTCGTAGGATACGCTCCACCTCAGATCCAAAGTCCGCATGGCCAGGAGTATCTACGATATTGATCTTAACGCCCTCTCTCATGATAGAACAGTTCTTAGAGTAGATAGTTATCCCTCTTTCTCTTTCCATATCATTGGAGTCCATGGCTAGCTCTGTCACCTCTTGGTGTTCAGAAAAAGCACCTCCCTGTTGGAGGATGGCATCTACTAATGTTGTTTTTCCGTGGTCAACGTGGGCAATTATTGCAATATTGCGTATATTCATCAGGTT
>JBBKXV010000276.1:0-1399 GCA_037969665.1 Candidatus Altimarinota bacterium | reverse complement strand
TACTTTTAAAGAGACGGTCGAGATGTACGGCATTTCCATAGCATTCAGAGTCATAGAGTTTTTCCTGGGCATTGATACTAGAAAGATGCTCATCATTGATACGGTCGATATCAGCATTGTGTGTGTACAATTTTGTAGGTGTGGGCATATCCTCAGGTGATCTCTTGTATCGTTTTCTCAGGTGATCCATACTTTCCTCAGAGATATCTTGTCCCCGTATTTCTTGTAATATCTGCAACAAAGGATCATTTTCCTGACGGTAGCTCTTTTCTAAATAACAAATAGAAAGCCCTAGATCATCCCAAAGCTCTGTTTGCCAGATAAAGTGCCGCGCTCCTCCAGCACGTTGTACGGGAGGAAGTTGGAAAAAATCTCCAGAAAGCACTACTTGTATCCCACCAAAGGGTTCCGTGCGAAGATGGTACGCGCGCAAGATACGATCCATAGCATAAAAAATACCAGGAGATAACATCGAGACCTCATCAATAATCAGTATCTGTAGTTTTTTTAAGTTTTTAGTCACCCATGACTTTCCCAGTATTTTTTCTATATCTTCATCGGAAAGATCATCCTTGATGCCAAGTCCAAAAAAGGAGTGTACCGTCTGCCCTCCGATATGACTCGCAGCAATACCAGTAGGAGCCACCACAGAGGGGAAAATCCCACGTTGTTGTAAATAACTAATAAAGGCATTGATCACATAAGTCTTTCCCGTACCAGGGGATCCCGTCAAAAATGTATTGTGACCCGAGCATAGGACCTCGAGGGCTGTGGTTTGATTCATAGGTTGAAAAGAAAGTGGATACACCATACTGACTTCCGCCATTGCTCGCAACCTCTAAGCAAGTTTGGATATGTTTTTAAAAGTTAGACTTTAAAGTGAGTGATATTTTAGTATGATGCTTCTAGTTTAGTTTTTTATGTTATCATGATTCTTGTTCTTTCTCCTTCAAAATCTCAAGATTTTTCTCGTCCAGCGCCAGGTATGCCCGGGAAGATCTCAAAATTTATAGATAAAAGCACTGTCATCGCAGAGGTACTCAAAACCAAAGGCGAGGGTGAGTTGGGATCGCTGATGCATATTAGTCCAAAGCTCACACAGCTCAATTTTCACAGATTTCAAGATTGGAATGCAGACTTTAGCACGCAAGAAATAGACTTAAATGGAAATAAAAATAGTCTCCATGCTCTCATGGCATTTACGGGAGATGTCTATCGTGGGTTTACCTTGGAGCGATTTACCAAAAAGGAATATACATTTGCTGAGCAGCATATTCGTATTCTTTCAGGACTGTATGGGCTGCTCTCCCCACTGACTTTGATCAAACCATATCGATTAGAAATGGGCATCCGGTTTCCCATTCAAGATGGTAAAAAAACCTATAATACACTCTATGGT
>JBBKXV010000275.1:0-4390 GCA_037969665.1 Candidatus Altimarinota bacterium | reverse complement strand
GGTAATCCAAAGTCACTAGGGCGTACTGTCACCACCCTTGCATCTCTCAATCTATCTGCTTCAGACTTTACCTGCTCCTGTTTGTATGCATCCTCAATCTCATTTGAAGCGTCAAATGCTGTGAGTAACAATGTCTTAAGACGAGCTTGAACCAGGGAGGTATCACGTACAATATCCTTTAGCTCCTCACCATGTTGCTGATATGTTTTTTGAAAAGTAAGAACTGTCTCTTGCATACTATCATCCTTGATCTCATTACTCACATAAGTAGGATCAAAGAGCAATTCTCTTACCGTGCCATTGATCTCATCTATCTTAGCCCACATACTCAACACATATTGATTGAGATTAGCACCAAATAAACCAACCTCCAGTAATGCAGTTGGCCCGAATACTAAACGTAAAAACTTCCCAAAATCTAGAGTGGTATCTTCTATAAATTTTTTCTGTACCTCTCGCAGCTCACCCAGTTGTTGCTCTATACGTTGTCTTAGTGGGTGGGAATACTCACCTACGATACTGGTGTCTGTTACTTTTCTCGTATTATTGATACTACACCCTCCGAGGTACCCATGACGACGCTGATCATAAAAATCAGGAAAAGAAAACGACGTAGGCCTACTATTGGCATACTCCTCTTCATATCCAAACCATGTAGGATCCACAGTAGTTGCTGGATCTAGGTGAATATTTCCATCATCCTTAGTGAGCAATAAGCTCCCTTGAGATTGATCGTATAGCCTATTTGCCTCCACAAGCTTTGAGGTATTTGCTGTTTCTGCAATTCGCTCTACAAAGGTGAGATAGGCACCAAACCTACCCTCATCACGCTCGCGCACGTTATAATACTCATCAAATCGTACTTTTTCAGTCTTTCTTTTTTCAGTAATTTCTTTATTGAGCTCACGCAGTCTCTCACTCAACGCTCTTACTGCTTCTGTATTATCAGAGTCACTCTCTCCGAGTCGTCTTATATTTTCTTCTAATTGCTTTCTCTCCCGCTCAAGTGGAGCCACAGCAAGTAACACTTGAGCTGCAACCTTTTCCTCACGCCAAGATGCACTAGGAGTATCTTCAACATATTTTTCATCCCATAGCGCCCCTCCACTTGGCGTGGAGTCAAAACCCCTCATGTACAACGGTAAATTTTTCCCGCCGTAATTACTGGTCTCTGGACCACCACCTAGGTAAATAGTACACTGAGCTGCCGTAAACGGTAGGTCTACCACGTGTAAAATCACAGCATCCTCTACCACCCATGGTGCTAGTCCCTGAATAGCAGCCTTTGTAGCCTGCAGGGACAGAAGATTAATGGTATTTCCAATAGGATTTACCACCCCAGCGTCCACCATAGTTTGCAATAGTAGCCGATCAGTCTCTGAAAGATCCTCACCAAGTGAGGCAATATCATTTGCACCAAGCGCCTCAAGTAAATCTATGGTTTTTACCGTGGCATTGTAGTGTTCTACGAGTCTTCTATCACCTTCTGAAAGGTCGCTATCAGTGAGGGGGTCATATCGCTCTATGTAAAATTCCTGAGCTGGAGTAGGATTGTCATACCAAGTATAGCAAGGGTCTTGTTTTCCTAAGAAAATACTAGTAAAGGAAGTATCGCAGGTATCTGGATATTGTTGTTTTGCCACCTCATCGTTGAGTCTATGATGAGTGATCTTTGTATATCCTTGGCCAGTATAGGGAATATACTTTTTATCTTGATTGACCTTATCCAAAAACTCCCACGTATCTATAAACTGCTTGTATTTCCCAGTATTATTTAGTATCTCCTCAGAAGGATATGGTAAGAGGTCAAAATACAAAGGCTTTCCTGCCTTCCAATCATTTTGTGAGATTACTCCATTAAACACATCACCAAGACTATTAAAAAATGCACCAACGTCTGCAGGATCCCAACCTTCCTTTTTATGCAGGTATCCCGTATACCGTCCAAAATAATTTACTGGAGTCACTGGCAAGTCTAGCTGAAGATTGTAACTTTCCTCTGCAGCGGTGGTAAGCATGTCATCCACGTATTCCTCCACCTCGCCATTGACTGCAAAGATGCGCTTTCGACTTAATTCGTCAAGCACAGTAATGATCTTATACACCGTTTGCCCCTCATACTCACCATTTTCTCCAGCATAATCCCACCTCCCCGTATTTTGAAAGTACTCTGCTACGGATACAGACTGTCCTCCAAAGACCTCCAATGCATTTTGCAGGACCTCCTCTATAGCATCCCGTGTAAAAATATCTGGGATATGCTCTGGAACACCCAAAGATAGGCTGCTCTCCTGAATTTCTTCTAATTCACTAATCCGTGCGAGCTCTCTTGCCTTGGCACTATCTGAAAGTCCATCATTAGATTCTACTTCATTTTTTATAAAGGAAAGATAGCTTTCCTTGGTACGTGGTGAACCATCGTCATTGAAGCCATAATTTTCCTGAGCTAAGGTCGTACCTGCAACTACACCTTGTTGCAAAGTAGTGAGCCACTCCTTGGTGTACCTCATGTATGACTTATTTTCCCACTCCTTGAGATACGTTTCATAGCCATCAACGGAGAGACTGGATATACTCTCAGTTTCTCGAAACAGATCAAGATAAAAAGACTGATGAGAAAAATCGCTATACTCACCACCACTATAAAACGAATGGTTTTTGTCAAAGTAGCTCGCCAAGGTGCTATTTTGCTCTGCATAAAACTCCTTTCTATACTCCAGTAGCTTTGCATTATGTGCAGAAACTCCTTGTTCTGTATTAATTTTCGTTAATACTTGCCTTCTTTCTCCCTCATCTAAAAAGTGTCCAAAGCGTAGTGGATAAGCTATTACCCCATGCCACACCTCTGGCATTTCACTTTCTCTACTCCCCTGGTACCGGTACTGGTCTGCCGTGGCATCATATCTAAAACTTGGGTCCTCAAAGTCTGTATATGGATATAGACTCACAAATGTCACACTATCCCGCTCTACCAAAGGTAAAGGAACATCACCAATCAACACCACTCCTTTGAGCTGGGTATCCTGACCAGGCGTCCCATCTCCTATGGTATATAACCCTGCGAGTGCTTCCCGTACTTTTTGTACCTGTTCATTGGGATCCACAGGAACGATAACAACCTTTGTATTATCAAGCTGAGATTGGATATCACGCGCGTACCGCTCTACTCGATCTCGCATCGAAAGGGTCCCACCTCCTACGCCGTCATCAAACACCGTACGATCTGTGGCCAATGAGGACTCCACCAATAGCGCGACAAGACCCACTGACTCGAGCTCCTCCGCATGAGTACTACTAGGAATAACCACATACCCTGCCAATAGCAGAGGAATAAGTAGAGCAGACAGCCCTCTTTTGTATATTGTGGAAAATAGTGTCATATTTGCGCTCTTCTAGTTTCAAATCTCTTTTGCCAGCCTTATGTTTCTCTAAGTTTATTATAAATGATCTTCCCTTATAATGCATTTTTTTTATAATAATGTTGTATACAAAGCTACTATTTATTTTTCTATATTGAAAACGAGCCATGGCAAAGGAAAAAAAGGATAATATTGACTTAGAAGAGCTAGTTAATGATGCTCTTGCAGCAAGTGAAGCAGATGAGGTAAAAAGTGATGAAGGTGATACCACTGCGGGAGATGACTCTACGGCAAAAATACAAGAGCTCGAGGATAAGCTACTCCGGCTACAAGCTGAGTTTCAAAACTATAAAAAACGATCTTCTACAGATATGTTTGCCGCAAGAGATCGCGCTATTGCAGATACTGCTGAAAAGCTACTAGGGACTTTAGATGCTCTAGAAAATGTAAAATCACACTTACCAGAAGACAATAGTGATCACAAAAAAGGCCTCGAGGGCTTTATCAAGCTCATGGATGCCTATGTATCTGGGCTAGCCATTGAGACACTTGAGATTGTCCCAGGGGAGACGGCATTTGACCCTACCTTTCATGAGGCCATTGGAAGCGAAGAGACAGAAGGTAAATCTGATATTATTTTGGACGTGTATCAGCGGGGGTACAAGAGAGGCGAGATGATACTACGGACTGCCAAGGTAAAGGTCGGAATATAAGTCCCATCAGGCGGACTAGTGACTGGTTAGCTGGATTCTGGTGACTGGTAAATATTCTCGGATAAGTAAAAAAAACGTCAGCATCAGCCGACATCTTTTTGTGACATTTCAAATAGTATATTTACAACGTTGGAACAACCTTACCATCAATACAAACTATTCCTCTGCAACTTACTCTACCCATGTTATATGTAACACCTCCCAAATAAAAAAGACGTCATTGGGTAATGATCGTCTTTTTGTTTTTGTTTTCGAGGAGGCAAATTACGGCACTCCTGATGACAAGGTAAGAAACTGACAAGGTTCCTCTAATGATAG
>JBBKXV010000274.1:0-1487 GCA_037969665.1 Candidatus Altimarinota bacterium | reverse complement strand
GTATACACCCTTTTAGTATGCCTTGGCAAAATAGTAGCGCCTTGCTGCATCTTTTTCACAATAGATACACTTCCCTCCCTCGGGCTTATCTCCAAAGGGGCGGCACCTTGTCCCAGCCTTGGTTTCCTCCTTGATTTTATCCTCACAATCTCCCTCTTCACAGAGGTATGCAAAGGCAAACCCTCCATCTATGATCACTTTTTTAAACGCATCGTAGGTAGCGACCTCATGTGAGTTAGCATCAAGAAATGCCTTGGATTGCTCAAACATGGTAGTCTGGATGTCCTCTAAAAGACCAGGGATCTGCCCCGCTACCTCTGCTAACTTGTATTCACTTTTTTCGTTGAGATCTCTACGTGCCATCTGACAAACACCGCCCTCAATATCTCTTGGCCCTATCTCAAGACGGAGCGGCACCCCTTTGAGTTCCCACTCATAAAACTTTGCGCCAGGTCCCATATTGTCTCTTGTGTCTACCTTGATTCGTACCCCTGGAAGTGCGTCTTGTATCTTGTGCACCTCAGCCATCACTAGTTTTGCTCCATCCTCATCTCTGAAAATTGGAACAATAACGAGCTGGATTGGAGCTACTTTGGGTGGGAGTCGTAGTCCTTTATCATCTCCATGAACAACGATCAGCATCCCAATAACACGGGTTGTCATTCCCCAGGAGGTCTGCCACACATGCTCCAGTGTATTGTCCTTACTTTGAAACTGGATCCCAATAGACTTCGAAAAGCTTTGCCCTAGAAAATGTGAGGTACAAGACTGTATTGCTTTCATTTCCCTAGACATACTTTCCACCGTAGTGGTATGTACTGCTCCAGGAAAAGTTTCTGATTTGCTTTTATACCCTACGTGACCTGCCACTGCCAATGTATCTCTCATAAAATCCTCATACATCACAATACCTCGCAAGGTTTCCTCTACCGCCTCTTCAGATGTAGCGTGACAAGTATGTCCCTCTTGCCATAGAAACTCTGTGGTTCGTAAAAATAAACGAGGTCTCTTTTCCATACGAACGACATTGGCCCATTGATTAATACGTAGAGGTAAATCTCTATAGCTATGGATCCAGTCTTTAAAGATAGCATACATGATGGTCTCCGACGTTGGTCTTACCACCAAAGGGTCATCTAGCTTGTCATTACCTACATGGGTGATGGTGGCAAGCTCAGGTGCAAACCCCTCTACGTGCTCTGCTTCTTTATCTATAAGACTCTTTGGTATAAACAGTGGAAAGTATGCATTCTCTGCACCTGAAGCTTTTATACGTGGATTTAAATCTTGCTGTATATTTTCCCATATCGCATAACCATAGGGTTTGATAACCATACATCCTTTTACAGGTGTATGATCTGCCAACCCCGCTTTATGTACGACCTCGTTGTACCAAGATGAAAAATCCTCTGCCTGTGTCGGTAATTGTTGCTTTGCCATGACTCCTAATAGTTATATATAACAGGGATAGTATATGGGAATTAATG
>JBBKXV010000273.1:0-1188 GCA_037969665.1 Candidatus Altimarinota bacterium | reverse complement strand
AAATAATGCATACACTTATTATTAATGGAGGAAGCTCCACCATCAAGTATGAGCTATTTGATGCTCACCATAGTATTGTTTCTTTTTTATATGAAAAGAAGAGCACAAAGCACCTTTTTCATATACAAGGCAGCCATGAGCAAACCATGGAAGTGACAGAGACACAGTATCTGAATTCAGCTAAACACTTACTCTCTATCCTTACAAATGTATTATCCTTAGATGTAGATAGCATCCACAAGATAGGATACCGAGTGGTTCATGGCGGAACCCATTACTATAAGCCAACAATCATCACTAATGAGGTCCTGAATAATATTGAAGCACTCTCAGACATTGCACCACTCCATAACCCCGTAGCCGTCGCTCTCATTTCCATGTGGCGCTTCGCTTTGCCCCACGCTACACACATTGCAGTATTCGATACTGCCTTTCACCATACAATACCTGAACATGCCTATACCTATGCCCTGCCAATACAGTATCGAGATAGACACGGTATCCGCAAGTATGGATTTCATGGAATATCATATGCCTCCATTACGAGACAACTACGAGCGCATTATGATACTTTGCCAAAGAAAGTCATCGTAGCCCATCTTGGAAGTGGGTGTAGTATGACAGCAATGCTACATGGAAAGAGTATAGATACAACAATGGGTTTTGGCCCACTCGAGGGGCTCATGATGTCCACAAGAGCAGGTGATGTTGATGATTCTGCAATACTCTACCTAGAGGATATTATAGAAAAAGAGCTACAGACAAAAGATGTTGATAAGGTTGAGGCACGTCTATCTCATATTCTCAATAAAGAAAGTGGGTTACAAGGTATTGCAGGAGCAAAGGATATGAGAGATATTATCGAGCGAGCACAACAAGGAGATAAGCATGCACAGTTAGCCATGAATATGTTTTCATATAAAATAAAGAAATATATAGGCTCTTTTTACGCTATACTAGGAGGATGTGATGCACTAGTGTTTACAGGCGGCATGGGAAGTGGATCTCCTCTGATCCGTAACCATATCATAGATGGGCTTGGCCATCTGGGCTTTCAGCTACAGCATGCTAAAAATGATTCCAATCTATTGGGAACACTCATCAATGATAGTAACAGTTGTGATATTTGGATTATGGCTCCAAAGGAGGAGGAGGAGATCTGGAGGGAAACACATGAAAATAATCATT
>JBBKXV010000272.1:0-4277 GCA_037969665.1 Candidatus Altimarinota bacterium | reverse complement strand
CCTAGTTGTTGGTTGGAACATATAGATCAGTATGCTTTTCCCCCTGAGTTACGAAGAGAACTGTTACTCAAACTGGGGAATAACAACGAAAAGTTGGTGCTCCAAAACTTTTCAGTATTTCATGAGATGTTTGCTTCAGAGGAGGAAAAGTTTGATTTTTTGTATCCTCTGTTTGCAGATGAAGGTTTGCATGAGGTGATCGTCAATAACTTTGCTTCACTGAACATCCAAAGTGAAGAGCAGAGAGTGTTGATGGCTACAAAGGAAGGACTACCTCATCGACAAATCAATGGCTATATGGATGGATACACGGAGTTTTTTGAAAGTCTAAACCTCACAAGTGTTGAAAACATACTTACAGTGATGCGGGCGTATGCGGGGGTAGTGAGTAACTTTTTTGGTTTTGAGAAGCAGGTAAAAAGTCTTACTATCACAGAAAGACATCGTATTTGGATGAAGCTGATCGAAGACTCAAAGAATAGTCAATACTGCTGGATAGGTAGATCAGATGATGTAGAAAAGTATATGGATATGTTTGGAATAACATCTTCAAATTCTGCTGTATTAGCACAGCAGATATTCAACTATGATGTGCATCTCTTTCTGCAGTTGGTTCGATCTGGTTTTCCTCTTGATGAGCAGTCAATAAAAACCTATGTGACAAGGGTTCTTGCTATGAAGGACGCAGTATTGGATCTTCCTAAGACTCTTAGGGGTTTTCATCTTTCACAAAAGGGCCTTCTCGAAGTGTTAGAGAAACTCTTTGCGATGAATACAGATGTGGTTGGTGCAACACTATGCTCAATTGAATCACTTGTTGGTGAGGATACAGTACTCGCGCAAGCAGTATTTGGCTTATGCAGGCAGTACAATATTGGAGGTGAAGTAGTATACAAACTACGACGACATTTTAGATCACTAAGTGATGATGATATTCTTTGGATAGCAAAACAAAAGTTTTGTTCACTTGTTCAAAAGAATACTTTCAAGGTTAATTCAGAATGTAGAGAGGAGGTTGAGGCTTTACTTGTTCATGTAGCAGATAGAAAAGGCGCTACCAAGGAGTTGATTCGTAGCATTTCTCAAGGTTTAGGTAGTACACAGGAAAAAGATGTAGAATGGCTATGGGATACTTCAGAAAGCATGGACACGTGGTGGAATTTGCTCTTTTTGTTTGTGGATAGACTCAAAAGAAGGGATAGTATTCAACAATCAGTGGAGAATATGAGTTTTGTAAAGGATGCAGATGCGAAGCGCTTTATGCGCATAAAGATTACTGGTGAAGATGATCCTAGTTTTGCTCAAACCTATGAAGATATAAGTATACAATATACAGATCTTGTGTCAGAGCTCCGGAGCCTTGAGGTACATCCAGGTCACTCTATCGATTTGCTCTTAGATCATCTGGGTATGTCTCATACGTCCCAGCTCAAAACCACCGTTCAGGCCTCTCCAAAGGGAGGGTCTGACACGATCAAGGATTTGTATGACATTCTTATTGATCTTTTCTTCACATTACCCCCAAAGGCATTTAAGCACATACAAGTCGATGCTGCCTTGCTGAGTCCTGATGGGATCAAGAAGCATTTTTTACCTTATTTGGTACAACTGAGGTCATTTGTATATTTTAGTTGTGGACGAAACTATAATAGTAGAATGCCAAATGGGCAGCATGGGATTACTGTGAAACATGATGTTTGGCAAGAGATGGTGAGAGCTCTTTCTCTTGACCAAGGGATGAAGCTGAGCACTTACGCACAATTAAAAAGTACTTTGGAAACAAGCATCCATAATATGTTACGCGAAGCATTCAAGGAAGAGGAAAATATTGGCCCAGAGCAATTGGAAGAACTCAAGAAACACTGGGGAGATCTTGGGCCAATCATCATACTGCTTGCAAGGTTTCGGTCTGACAAGACGAAAGAGAAGGAAATACCTATATTAGGCAAGGTATTTTCTGCTGTGAGTGAAGGGTTTAAGGAGGATTCTTCCTATTCATTTACTCAATATAAGTTTGAGGGTGAACGAGACAATATAGAGGATGCACGAAGAGCAGAAGAACAACTTGCCCCCTTGAGAACGCCAAAGCAGCGCGAGTCTTGGAAAAAGATGTACTCTGCACTCTCGGTTTTAGGTGATGGGGGTAAGAATGACGAAAGTCATCTGGAGGATGTCGAAAACAAATACCGTGATAATCTATTGGTACATATAAGAGAGTATTATGGTTTGCGAGAAGAAGATATATTTCCCCCTGTTGAGAATGATTTGTTAGAACAGATCTCGGCACTTATTATCGAGAAAGGTGATCCGAAAAAGCAATTTGATACTATCTTGAGGATGGTTCATGTTGAGGATAAAGATGAGCAATTCAAGGTAGTTGTGGGCGTTATGCTAACCTTGTTTCAACAGGTATTTGATGGAGTTCGTGGTAATCCAGAGGGGCAGACTAGGACAAACACTGAGCGAGAAAATCTACAGAGGTTAGCACGGTTTTTGTTGCCACAACTTGAAAAGATATTTTCTAAAAATGTTGAACAACGGGTGCAGATCAAAGATGATCTTAAAAGCCTTGTGAATCTAGTCAAACCATCAAAGCAGATAGGTGGAATCATTTGTACGGTAACATTTCACGATCCAAAGACCCTCCTAACTATTGGTGACTTAGTGAATACCTCTTCGTGTCAAAATTATAAGACGGGAAGCTATATTGAGACGCTTTTAGGGTACGTTATTGATGCGAATGTAGTTGGTTTAGCTGGTTTTTCTATAGAGCCACATCATTTTGAGAAGAAAAACGAATATGAAAAAGTGCGGGATTGGATTGTTCAAGGTAAAGCAATTACGGCATCATATGTGGGGGAGTCTGGTGGCATGTGTATTCTACAAGGAGAAGAAACAATTGTGACACGGCCATTGGGACAAGCATTTTACCGCAGGGTTTTGAAACTGGGTACAACAAGTAATGGAGAAGCAGGTGTAGTAGGAGAGAGGCCATATGTGCAAAATCATATAGCAAGAAAAACATTTGAAAGGCACTATGAAACCATTTTAGAAGATATACAAAAGGGTGTTAATGCTCCATTGGATGAAAAAGGAAAGTACTCACGGGTTACAGTTTCTATGCCACCATCTCGAAATCCTGGGGGAATATACTCTGATATTGCTGGAGGTATACAAACGAAAGGCTATAGTATTTAAGTGTTATACTAGTTTGGGAAAGAGAAGGGGTAATGGTGTAAGAAGGTGACGCTCGAGATATGAAAAATAAAAAAGGGGGTATTGGTTAATAAAGTAGTATGTGGAGGTTGCGTCAAGCGTGGTTTACTACTATAAATCCAAACTTAAAAAAATAGTGTCCTTATGACACCTGACATCTATGCACAATGATCTAATGATTATTATTCTATATGGGGTGAACGAAGGGGCTCGAACCCTCGACCGTCCGGACCACAACCGGATGCTCTGCCAACTGAGCTACGTCCACCATATCTAACGTAGGCAAGACTAACAAAAAAATGGGAAATGGCAAGGTATTATATCAAGATCTACATGGAAAAAGAGACGACACTCTCAGGTAGATCTTGCTTTTTTCGTGCAGGTATATATAGTGTAAAGTTGATAGAGGGGGAAGTGTTCGCTTATGCAAAAATAAATATGTGATCTTTATTTTATAAGCAAACGATGATATGAATGAGCAATCTACGAGTTTCAAATCAACACATCTCATCAGGGAGTCTGTATTTTTCCTAATTATGAGGGTACTGGGACTTCAAATTGCCTTAACCGTGACTTTATTTTTGTTGCTAGGTGTATATCAAAAAATACCGACATCTTTGCTTCTAGGATGGTTGTTGTTTGCAGCAGTAGTCATACATACTTTTCTTATTATGTTTGTTTTCTTAGCCTGGAAATGTCAGTATTACATAGTCAAGAGTAACCATATCGTATACCGTAAAGGAATTATCCGCGTTCATAAAGATGTGATATCATTGTCATCACTGGGAACAGTATCAGTAGAACAGGGAATAGTAGGACGAGTATTTGGTTATGGGAATGTTGTGATAGCCTCACCTATTTTGGAAGAACATACTACTCTGCGTTGTATTACCTCCCCTGAGTTTTATGGAAAAATTATTCAAGAGAGTCTTCACTATCAGAGGAAAGATAGTGACCAAGATGATGTTGAAGTAATACAACGGCAGAGGGTGAAAAAAGTGATGCCCTCTCTTACTTGAGCATCTTTTTCAGCCATTGCCCAGTATAACTCCCCTTGACCT
>JBBKXV010000271.1:0-1067 GCA_037969665.1 Candidatus Altimarinota bacterium | reverse complement strand
GTATTGCCATCATGGCACTGCTTGCAGCCATGACCATGCCCATCATCCTCCCACAACTGGAGCGATCAAGGGTGCGTGCAGAGATAGCTGAGGCAGCAGGAAAGATCCATCTTGAGGTATCGCAAAGCAAGCTCACTCACCCAAGCTTGGGACAGGCAAGAGGTCTACTTATTACACCGAGCACCTTTGCAACCATTACCCTCGACAACCTACCCAAGGATCTTGGAACAAGCTCCTATGCACAACTAGAGCGGGCCATGATAGAAACCACTTCCCTCTTTGGTGAAGCAGCAACCAATAGAAACCTCTCCGTAACAGCCATCACGCTCTCTGATGGGAATAGTACGGAGTCCGTGGATGCACTACTATTACTCTTTGAGCCACTAAGCAATAAGTACTATGCTTATAGCCCCACCGGTCTCTATAATAAATTGCAAGAGGTCAGCCTGACCATAGCGTCAAAGGATCGTAGCTATATCCAGGACACCATCAGTTTTTCACCACTTACGGGAATAACGAAGTAATTATGAAACAAGCACCAAGACAACATAAAGGATTTACACTGGTGGACGTACTCTTGGGTGCTGGGATTTTTGCTATGGTTATTTCTGTACTTGTGGCCTCTATCAGTACTTCTATCCGGGCAGGGAATAATCTCGTACACAATCATATTGCCACCAACCTAGCCCGCGAGGGTATTGAGGCCATGGAACATATACGAAATAGTCATACTCTACGAGGACTCTCCTGGGGGCAGAAAGTACAAGGCAAGTATGCCACCAATGAGTTTTGGAGGATTCGAGGAAGCAATGTTTCCTTTTCAAAGCTAGAAAATCCTGGTGGACAGCTTTGCGTCACCATTGAGCCAAGCACCACAGACCGTCCCTGGTCTCTTGCGGAGGTGCCATGCAATGGCAATAGCACAGGAAAACTTTATCAAACCAATGCTGGGTACACCCATGCAAGTACTGCAGAGTTCAGCCCATACCGCAGGGTTATTTCTCTTAAAAATACCACTGGAGAAATAACACAAGACCTCGGGCTAACACCCCTTCGAGATGATGGAA
>JBBKXV010000270.1:0-1036 GCA_037969665.1 Candidatus Altimarinota bacterium | reverse complement strand
GATATAGAGAGTGCTATAGATACGATACGTCGTATACCAGACAAAGATGCCAAACAAAGAGCCCTATTACTCTTAGCTCCACTTGTTGCTCGTGCACAGTTGCTTGCTGGTGATGTCGACAATGCTGAGGCTTCGACGCAGCAAGCCCTCGATGCAGCAGAATGGATCGATGATGACAAAGGACAAATTACACTCCATATAATACGTGAAGCCGCTAAAACAAAAGCTATTGCAGGCGATTTAGATGGCGCTGTTGAGATGTCAAATACACGTGTTGATGCTGAGTCCAAAGCTTCAATTCTTACAGATATTGCTATACTCTATCTCAAGAAGGGGGATTCTGTTACAGCATATGAGGTGGTACAAAATATAAAATCAGAGTTTCAATTTGCAAAAGCTCTATTGATATTAGCTGAAAAGCTACACCAGCAAACAAAACAAAAGCGTGAGTAGATACGGGAGTCTCCTAACGAAATGAAGTTCTTTTTTATCTTGGGTGTACTCATTACGTCGCCAATATTTCAAAAAGTAGGTCAATATCTTCCGTTGAATTATAATAACTGATCCCAACGGTGATGCTATCGTCCTTTACTATACAATTAATATTGCTTTGCAAAAGTGCAATTTTTTGATATGCGTCAATTTGTAGACGTATAATTCCAGAGCGATGTTGCCAATCAAACTTGTTCAATATAGTGATGTTTTGTTCGTCTCCTTTTTGATACAGGTAATCCGTAAGTGACTCTACCCGTGCATTAATAGCAGGTATGCCAATGTCAAGTATACATTCTAGTTGAGCAGCGAGTGGGATGATACTTTGAAAATCGAGATGTCCGACTTCTAGGACAGCTGCGGTATTTTTGAGTTGTGACGTTTGTGCATCTAGACTATTCCCTCCGATGTTGGGAATACCATATTTTTCGAGAAGACCTGTTCGTATATGCATGACTGAAATGCCGTACCCGCCACACAGCCATTTGTGTGCAGAGTAGAGGAGTACATCAATACCGAGCGTTTTCATATCGATATCTAGCAC
>JBBKXV010000269.1:0-1765 GCA_037969665.1 Candidatus Altimarinota bacterium | reverse complement strand
TCATAACTATCAATAGGGAGGAAAAAACCACTATTTTTCTCACCTCACATGATGTGGGGGATATCGAGTCATTGTGTGATAGGACGGTGATTATCAACAATGGTATTGTGGTCAAGGATTTACCGACACAGGAGCTTGCTAAAAGCTTTATAGTGGAAAAGTTTATTCGACTTATACCCAAAATTGCCTTTGAGGACTTTCCGGCTTTACCTCAAGGGATTGACTATAAGGAAAAATCACCCCACATGATCACGGTCTCTATAGATACCAAGCAACTCACCGTTCAAAATGCCCTCAAAAAACTCTTAGAGATCTTTATTATTGAGGATATGGACGTCTACAACGTCGATCTTGAATCTGTTATTCGCCATATCTATGAAGGAGTTTAGAATGGCAGGGGCAATCATGCATGTGCTCCTCAAGGATAGTCTGAGGTATACGGGAAAACTCTTTGCTGATGCTATTATTGTGATTGCTCGCTGCGCGATACTTTTGATGCTCTATCAGTATGTTTTTGCATACAATGGAGGACTCATAGAAGGAGTAACCTTTCAAACAGCTGCTTGGAGTATGTTTTTCTATTTTTCATTGATGACCTTGCGTTTGCGGGATATCGCGCGGCTCATGATGGAGGATGTAAAGACTGGGCAGGTGGAGATTCTTTTGAGCAAACCGGTTGTCTACCTACTGTATAGAATGTGGTGGCAGATTGGTGCTGGGCTCTATTCCTTCTTGGTGCTCTCTTTGCTTGGAGGATTAATTCTTGGTGTTGCTATTGGCGTCCCTGAGGTGTTTCTTCAGCCTTTGTTTTGGCCGCAATTTCTCCTCGTACTCCTAGCCTGCATTGTGTTGTCACTTTTTATCTACAGTATTATTGGGTTGCTGAGCTTTTGGATGGAGGATATCACTCCCCTTTACTGGGTGGTAGATAAGGCAATAATGATGCTTGGTGGCTCCTATTTGCCAGTTGCCCTGTTTCCGCCGCTCATGTATGCCTTAGCAAAGTATAGTCCCTTTGGTGCTTCACAATTTGTGAGTCATGTGGTGTATGCAAATTTTCAGCAAGAATGGTGGGTATTTCTAGGGATTCAAGCACTTTGGATCGCCCTTGTAGGGGGAATACTCCTACTTATGTTTGCTCGAGTGCGGAAAAAAGTATCTGTTAACGGAGGATAATGTTCAAAGAACTGCGCTTCGCGCTCTATACTATCAAAAAAAATATACACAGTAGCTCTGAGCTACGGACGTCTTTTCTCGTGAATATTCTCGGGATGTGTATTAATAATTTGGCATTTGTTGCCCTTTGGATATTTTTTACACAATCAGTGGGAGAAATTGGAGGATGGAAACCTGCTGATATCGTCGGGCTTCAAGGCTTTGTGGCGCTAACGCTCGGTATGGTATTTTCCTTTACAGGTGGAGTGAGAAAGCTCCCTGAGTATATCAAACATGGCACCTTTGATCGCTTTATGCTTTCTCCAAAGAATGTGCTTCTCCGCGTATCCACTTCATATATGAGTGTTTCTGCCCTTGCAGATGTGATATTTGGAGTTGTTTCTCTTGGGATATATGCGGTGCTGATGCAATTATCCTTTCTGCAAATCCTGCTCATGATCTTCATGGCGGGTGTTGCGACAGTTCTGTTTTTTGCGGTGATTCTCGCAGTATTCTCTCTTGGATTTTTGATGATGGATGCATCCTCCGTCACCATGGGGCTCTTTGAAATGTTTTTGACGCCGGCAATGTACCATGGCGGGGCTTTTCA